>JAVEYP010000009.1:0-13277 GCA_034003445.1 Desulfobulbus sp. | reverse complement strand
CCGGACCGTAGACCAGCACCCGGAAGATCGTCTCCATCGAATCAACCCTGAACATGCGGAAATAATTGCGCATCATCTCCCACAGCGCCCTTTTGGAACCGAGTTCCTGCAAGGCGGCCTGAAAGAGATGGCAACTCATCTGCTGCACCTGGTCGACAAGAAAGGCCAGCATCATGAGAATGGCAAACACCGCGCTGAGATGCTTCTTGCCCAGTCCGTAATTATGCTCCAGGTTGTATCCCTGGTTTTTCAAGGTGTTGAAGGTTTCGTTTTCGATCTTCCACCGGGCACGGCCGGCCCGCATGATCTCCCAGGCGTTTTCCGGGGTGATGGTCAGATCGGTGACCCAACTGAACCGGGTCACCCGATTATTTTTGTCGACCTGCCAGTATTCAAGGAAATTGACCAGGAGACCCTGGCGGGACCCATTGAGCGGCGCCTGGTTGAGAAAGCGGAAAAAATGCAGCTTGTCCGGATCGTTGGCATCCACCTGCCGCAACTCGGTGACTTGCCCTTGGGCGATGGCCTCATCCACCCACGCAAACAGAAACTGGTGATCCCCTGGCTTGACGCCAAGGATAAAACGGAGGTTCAACCGTTGCAGATCCTCGATATGGGGCGCATTGCTGCTCAGCGCATCCTCGGTGACGATCAGCTTGAGGTGCGGGTGCTCACGCCGCAGCGCCTCGAAGAAACGACGGGCCGCGTTCCGCTCGCAATCGTTTTTCTCCGAACCGTCCTGGCGGGTAATCATTTCAGGGAAGAAGGTGATCACCTCGCGACGATCCGGATGCACCAGGGCCGCGGCATACATCTGCTGGTAATACATTGCCACGCCGTTGCGACGCGTTTTCTTCAGGCAGTAGGGCGAGGCCACCTTGGTTGAGGAATAAAACCCCGTACCGTCCCCACTGAGCAGATAGTGGCCGTCCAGCAGTGTCATCGACTCCAGCTTCTTGGCACGCTGCAGCCGCCGAAAAACAGTGCGAAACGCCGGTCGCAGGTAGGCTGGATCAATCTCGTCCAGGATGGCTCGCATCTGCGAGTCGCAGGGAATGTCGGTCACGCCATAAACCGTATGCAGATTTTCCGGCTCCCTGCGCCGCCGTTCATCGAAGGCCAGCAGCGACTGATCCTTCAGATGAAACACCGCAAAGGCAGACATCAAGGCGTCATCGAGGGCAACCTTGGCGTTTTTGGCACGATGATCGGTGAGCTTGCCAAAATCAGCCTTGAGAGCCTGGATCAATGCGTCCACGTGGAGGGTTTCGCTCACCGCTCTTCCGTTTGTCGGGGCAACCAGTTGCAACGCCTTGGCCGAGATAATTTTCTGTGACGGCATGTTCGATCTCCCATGTAATTATCTGAAATTCCATGAAAAATCGATTTCCGTCCTCAAGACGCTGTCAAGAGAAAAATGCTTGGCTGCTGATAAATTTGTTATGTTTTTTAATGAGTTAACTAACCATCGGCCGACGGGCCGACGTAACGTGGCCAACCGCCCGTAACGTCATGCGATTGCTCCAAAAAGTTTACGAAAGCCGATTCCTCATACCCCCTAAAAATAGGGCCTAACGGGATATCGGGAACTGCTGAGATTCATCGCAACAGTTCCGCGAGTTTTCCCTTGGCCTGCCAGGCCAAGTAAAACACTTTTCTTTGGGATCATATTCGTACTGGAATTTTTCAAACCAGATTCGGTTATTCTTCCCTCAACCTCCTCGACTCTTTTGAGATTGAGCTCCCCGGAACTCATCCACCTGATTGATCCGCCCCAATATTCTGCCAATCGGGTATTCGGCGTTCCGCCTGCAGTACAATCTGCAAACTCATCAATCTGCTTCACCTCCCACTCGCCGTGGAAGCCGGGGAGGCGGGTTTGGCCGGTGAGGAGTTGCTGCATGGCGGCCTGTTTGAGGTCGCGCTTCTTGGCGATGAGCCGGTCCAGCGCGGCCAGCAGCCCATCCACATCGCCCAACGCCTCTGCGATGGCGCGTTGTTCGGGGAGGGGTGGAAGCGGCAGTTGCATTTTTCGCAATTTCTCACCGCTTATTTTCGGCATGCTTCCCGAAGAGCCTGCAGCAACGCTCACAAAGAATCGTCTTCCGCTGGCACTGTTTGCATATCGCCAGAACCAGTGAGAAGTTGCATCGTCGCGAAATCTCATTCGCATCATCAGGTCGGGATATACATACACCCTTGCCAAACCATCGAAGATCGCTGTTGTTCCCACGAGGTCGCTGGTATTTGAGCGCTGGACGAGTACATCGCCCGGTTCCAGATAGAGGTCAGAGTTGGTCGGAATCGTTTCGTCCAGACGCTTGACTGTCTCCTCATTCAGTACCATTGAACCTGATGTCGTTGCGCCTAAGCTCAGCGTTGGTGTTCCTCGCGCATCTTTCCCACTCCGTCCCGAGTAACCATTTTTGGGACCAGCGATCACAAGCTCTGCTATGCTGGCAACCTCCCAATCCTCCGGAATAACTCCCACCTCAGTCAGCTTGTACCCCGGCCTCACTCCCATACCACCCCCATGCGTTGCAGGTGCCCGTCCACCCGGGCGGCGAGTTCCTCCACTTCGTCCTTAATCTGCGGCAGCGAGGTGGCGTAGCGTTCGGCGAGCACCCGGATGCGGGTGGTGAGGGTCTGCGAGACCCGGTCCAGTTCCCCCTGCACGGCTGCGTTCAGGAAGGCCAGCCACTTGTCGTCCACCACCAGGGACTTGATCTCGGCTTCGCTCAGTTTCGGGTAGTGCTCGTGGATCGTGCGGTCCAGGTCTTCGGCCGCGGTCTTGCGCCGGGCCTTGCAGACGGCCTGTTGGCCGAGCAATTTGGCGTAGCCGCGCAGCGCGGCCCGTTCCTCGGCAGAGTCCGGGTCCCGGCCGATCTCCTTGAGCCGGGCCTTGATCGCCTTGGCGGTGATCTTCTGCCGGTCGCCCTCCCCTTCGATGACCTCAACGAGCAGCCCCTCCTCGCCGCCTTGCTCCTCGCGCAGCTCATCGAGCTGCTGCTCGATCCCGGCCAATTCGTTGTCCAGCCGCTCGATGGCGTCCCGCTCGGCCGCAAAGAAGCGTTTTACGAGCAGCGCCGCGGGCACCAGGTCGGACTTGTAGCGCCGCTTGCCCTGCACGTAGTCATGCGGTTCCGGCCAGACGAGCCGGTTGTCCTTGTTCTTCACCCGGACGATCTCCCGCGGCAGGGCGCTCCCCAGCCAGCCGTCCGCGCTGATCAGGTAGCAGTCGTCCTGCATGGTCGCGGCCCAGTAGTCCATCAGGTGCTGGAAAAGGTCGTAGGCGTCGAGCAGGTCCAGGGGCGCAAAGGCGGCGAGCAGCGACTCGGCCAGGGTGTCGATCAGCTCCTTGGGAAGGCTGCCCTGGTCAAAGGTGGTGAGCTGGGTCAGAACCCCGGCCCGCCAGTCAACGAAGCGGTCCGTGACCGTCTGGATAAAGGCAGTGAACTCGGGGTGGTCGAAAATAGCCGGCTTGACCTCGGCGAGTTCCAGGGTCAAACGCAGGTAGCCGGGCCGCACTGGCGCGAACAGCGCACCGCGCACGCCGGGCAGCACCTGCCAGTAGGCAGCGAGCACATCCAGATCGCGTTCCGGAATGCCGCCCTGCAAATGGGCCGCAATGTCCTGCAGGTCTTCGGGCTCGGTGGCGTCGATGTAGCGCGGCAGGTTGAGATTGAAGTCGTTCTTCGCGTCGGCGATCTCGGCGAACGGCACCATGCGGGCGTAGCGCGGGGTATCCTGCTGACGGTTGAAGGTGTCGACAATGCGGTGCAGGTCCTGCTCGCGTAGCCGGTTCTTGTTGCCGTCCTTCATGAAGCCGCGGCTCGCATCGAGCATGAACACGCCCTTGCGGGCCTGGGCGTTCTCCTTGTCGAGCACGAGGATGCAGGCCGGGATGCCGGTGCCGTAAAACAGGTTGGCCGGCAGGCCGATGATGCCCTTGAGCATGCCTGAGCGGACCAATTGCTCGCGGATGATTGCCTCGGCGTTGCCCCGGAAGAGCACGCCGTGCGGCAGGATGCAAGCGCCCTTGCCGCTCGCCTTCAGGCTGCGGACAATATGCAGCAAATAGGCGTAGTCGCCCTGTTTAGCGGGCGGCACGCCCCAGGTGAAGCGCTGGAATTCGTCGGGCGATTTGAGACCCGTGGACCAAGTCTTGTCCGAAAAGGGCGGATTGGCGACCACGTAATCGTAGGTGCGCAGTAGCCGGTCGTTCTTGGGGTCGCGGAACTTGGGCGCTGCCAGGGTGTTGCCGGAGAGGATGGTGGCTGTGGGAAAGTCGTGCAGGATCATGTTCATGCGCGCCAGACCGGCGGTGGTCACGTCCTTTTCCTGGCCTTCCAGGGTGATGTGTTTGCCTGCCTCGGCAGCCACCTTGAGCAGCAGCGAGCCCGAACCGCAGGTGGGATCGTAGACGGTAGTGGCAGCCACGGTGTTGTCGGGCGAGATACCGATCACCTGGGCGATCAGCCGGCTGACCTCGGCCGGGGTGTAGAACTGGCCCTTGGATTTGCCCGACTCGGTGGCAAAGTGGCGCATCAGGTACTCGTAGGCGTCGCCAAGGATGTCGTCGTGCTCGGCCCGGTTTTTCGAGAAGTCCAGTTCGGGCTTCTGAAAAATGGCGATCAGGTTGGTGAGCTTGTCCACCATCTCCCTGGGTTCGCCGAGCTTGTTCGGGTCGTTGAAGTCCGGGAAATCGCTTTTTGACAGGCGGACATTGGCCTCGACGAGCGGCGCGATGATCTGGGTGTTGATCTTGTCGCCAATGTCGGGCTTGCCCTTGAGGGCGATCATAGCCGTGAACGAGGCGCCCTGCGGGATGATGACAGGAGGAGCAAAATCGTCAGAATTTCCGTACTTATCGCTGATATACTTGATAAACAGCATGAACAGGACATAGTCCTTGTACTGGCTCGCGTCCATGCCGCCGCGCAGTTCATCGCACGAGGCCCAGAGGGAGCTGTACAAATCGGATTTTTTGATGGCCATGGCAGGAAGGGGGGTGGTGTTTGAGGTGGGTGGCAGGCTGCTGTGCTTGTTTATGCCGAAGCACAGGGCAAGGCAAGAGGTTTGGCGAACGAGAACAATGTTGTTCCCCTGCTAACAGGACGGTGTGCGAACCGGGCACGAGCCTTAAACTGTCCAGTATATGAACTATTGATGGACAATCAGGGCAGAAATCAGTACTGTGCCGTCCAGCAAATCATAACATACAAAACAAATTGCCTTGTGCGCCCATTGAATCCGGGAGGGATGACACCACCCATGACCGTTTTTGGCTATGCTCGCGCCTCTATCAGTCAACCGTCGCTCGATCCGCAGATCCAAACCCTCAGTCACCATGGAGTGACCACGGACCGACTGTTTAGCGATGGCCGTGCTGGCCGCGGTGTAGAGCGTCACGGTCTGCAGAACCTGCGCACGACGGTGCGGGCCGGCGACCTGGTGCTGGTCACCCGTCTCGACCGGCTCGGTCGCGACTTGGCCGAGTTGGTCGAGTTGATCCGCGCCTTTGACGAGGCCGGCGTAGGGCTACGCTTTCTGAAAGACGATGTCAGTACCGAAAACGGCATGGGCCGGGTGGTGGTGGCGGTGCTTGTTGCCGAAGCGCAGGCCGAGCGGCGGCGTTTGCAGGAGCGGACCAGCGAGGGTCGGGTGGAGGCCCGGGAAAAGGGCGTCAGGTTCGGCCGTAAGCCTTCCGTGGACCGGGACATGGTGCAGGAACTGCGTCGCCAGGGGTTGGGCGCCACGGACATTGCCCGGCAGATGCGCATCGGCCGCTCCACGGTCTATGCTATCCTGCGCTCGGGCCTGCGCGTTGAACCGCCCAAAGCCCCCTGAGACTGCAGCCAGCAATAGCGCCGAAGGCAGCCGCACACCCATCCCGCACTAGCCCCACCTTTCAGGGCAGCACGACAAGGAGGAACACTATGACAGACACCAACACAGACACGGTCGAGATTGGCTCGGTCCCTGATTTTTGGGAACAGGTGCAGCGAGCGGAACACCTTTTTCTCGGCCTTGATTATGACGGCACCCTGGCGCCGTTCGAGGTCGACCCCATGCAGGCTCGGCCCCTGCCCGGCGCTGCGGACCTGATCCGCGATCTGGCCGCAAACGAGCGCACGCAGGTGGCCATCATCTCCGGCCGGCCCGTGGCTGAGGTGCGCGCCCTGCTCAACAATCCACCGGTGACCATAATCGGCAGCCATGGTTTCGAGTTCTGCTCGGCGGGTGGCGAATGCGTGGCCCGACAGCCGACCGCTCCCCAGGCCCGCGGCCTGCTCGAGGTGCGTACCAGCCTGGAGGCCCGCGACTACGCCCACAAAGTCGAAATCAAGGTGGCCTCTGTGGCTCTGCACACCCGCGGCATGGACCCGGCCGCAGCCGTGGCCTTGGAAGAGGAGTTGAGCGGCGAGTGGGCCGTGCGCGCCCCGGAATTCGGGCTGGAGTGCCGACGCTTCAACGGCGGCGTCGAGATCCGCTGCACCGGCCGGGACAAGGGCACGGCCCTGCTCGAACTGCTCGGCCTTCAGCCCGAGAACGTGCTGCCTGTGTACGTGGGCGACGACGACACCGACGAGGACGCCTTCAACGTGCTGCTCGGCAGCGGCATCGGCATCAAGGTTGGCGATGATCGCTGGCCCACCGCGGCCCGAGGATTTTTGCCGGACTGCCTGGCCGTGGTCGACTTCCTGCGCGCCTGGGTCGCGCACACAAAAACCCCGTCAACCCCGAAGAGGTAACCCCATGGAAAAATCCCGACTCACCGTGGTGTCCAACCGTCTGGCCGTGGTCGTTGATCAGGACGAGTCTGGCCAGTACTCCATCAAACCCGGGTCCGGCGGGCTGGTCACAGCGCTTGGTCCGGTGTTGCGCGACCGCGGCGGCCAGTGGATCGGTTGGCTGGGCTCGAGCCTGCAAGACACCCTCGACGAAGACGGGCTGACTGACCTGCTCGGCCAGGGCGCGCGGGTCACCGGCTACGACCTGGTGCCGGTAGAGCTGAGTGAGGAGGAAATCGAGAAGTACTATTTCGGATTTTCCAACGAGATCCTTTGGCCACTGTTTCACGACCTGTCTTCGCGCTGCAACTTCGATCCAGCCTACTGGAAGGTCTACGAGCAGGTGAACAAAAAGTTTGCCCGGGTGGTCGCGGACAACACCACTGAAAAAGACGACTACGTCTGGGTGCACGACTACCAGCTCATCCTGGTTGCCGCGTACCTGAAACAGATGGGTGTGCAACGGAACACCGGCTTCTTCCTGCACATCCCCTTTCCGCCCCTGGACGGTTTTGTCCGCCTGCCCTGGCGGTTCCAGATCCTGGATGCCCTGCTCCAGTACGACCTGGTCGGCTTCCAAACAGAGCGCGACCGCCGTAACTTCATGGATTGTGTGCGCATGCTCAAGTCGGGCGCCCGCGTTACCGGCCGCGGCCGCTTGAGCCGCTGTTTCACCCAGGAGCGGGAGGTGCTCATCGGCGCCTTTCCCATCAGCATAGATTTCAAGCAGTTCGCCGAGATGGCTGCCAGTCCTGAGGTGCAGGAACAGGCTTGGATCGTGCACGCCAACCTGCCCGAGCGCCAGCTGCTGCTCGGGGTGGACCGACTCGACTATACCAAGGGCATCCCCTTGCGACTGGAGGCCTTTGCCAACGCCCTGGAACGCTACCCGGATCTGCACCACAACGTCTCGCTCGTCCAGGTGGTGGTGCCCAGTCGCGAGGACGTGCCTGAATACGATAGCCTCAAGCGCGAGATCGAGCGCCTCGTGGGTGAGGTCAACGGCCGTTTCTCCCGGGTCGGCTGGACCCCGGTGCATTATATCTATCGATCCCTCAGCCAGGTGGAGCTGATCGCCTATTACCGCACCTGCGAGATCGCCCTGATCACGCCTCTTAAGGACGGCATGAACCTGGTGGCCAAGGAGTTCTGCGCCTCTTCTATCGAGAATAACGGCGTGCTCATCCTCAGCGAATTCGCCGGCGCCGCGGCCCAACTGCAGCACGGCGCCCTGCTCGTCAACCCATACGATATCGAGGGTGTGGCTGACGCTATCCACCAGGCCTGCACTATGGACGGGGACGAGCGCCACCACCGCATGGAGACGCTGCGCCGCTCCATTGAGAAGTACGACATCTTCCGCTGGGTGAACGTCTTCCTGAACGCTGGCATCCACAAGGATTTGCGTCAGTTCCCGCGGGCTGAGTTATTCGTACCGCACCCGAACCCGAACCCACCGGAGCGGTAATCCCGACTCCCTGCCCGTTGCGGGCGGCCACGCCTGGTCGTCCGCTCCATCCGTCACCACCATCACCCGGCGACCGGCACCAGTCCGGCCGCCGAATTTTTGTGAGGAACAGAACGCATGCACAACGAAAACGGCTCTTCGCCGCTCTGGTATAAAGACGCCATTATCTACGAACTGCACGTCAAGGCCTTCTCCGACAGCAACGGCGATGGTATCGGCGATTTTCGCGGACTGATCGACAAGCTCGACTATATCCAGGACCTCGGCGTCACCGCCATCTGGCTGCTGCCCTTCTACCCCTCGCCGCAGAAGGACGACGGCTACGACATCGCGGACTACCGGGGCGTGCACGCCGACTACGGCACGCTGCAGGATTTTCGCCAGTTCATGCGCGAGGCGCACAGCCGTGGCCTGCATGTGATCACCGAACTGGTGATCAACCACACTTCAGACCAACACCCCTGGTTCCAGGCGGCCCGCCGTGCCAAACCCGGCTCAGCGGCGCACCGCTATTACGTGTGGAGCGATACAGACACCAAATTCCCGGAAACACGCATTATCTTCACGGACACGGAAACCTCCAACTGGGCCTGGGACCAGGAAGCCGGGGCCTACTACTGGCACCGTTTCTTCACCCACCAGCCAGATCTCAACCTAAATAACCCGCAGGTCGTCAAGGCGGTGAACCGTATCCTCAACTTCTGGTTGGACATCGGCGTGGACGGCCTGCGGCTCGACGCCGTGCCCTACCTGTGCGTGCGCGAGGGCACCAACAATGAAAACCTGCCCGAGACACACGCGGTCATCCGCGAGATCCGCCAGCAGGTCGACCGCAACTACACCAACCGCATGCTGCTGGCCGAGGCCAACCAGTTGCCCGAGGAAACGGCCGCCTACTTCGGCGACGGCGATGAGTGCCACATGGCCTTCCATTTTCCGTTGATGCCGCGCATCTACATGGCGCTCAGGCAGGAGGACCGCACGCCCATTATCGATGTCCTTGAGCGCACTCCAGCTATTCCGGACACCTGCCAGTGGGGCATCTTCCTGCGCAACCACGACGAACTCACCCTGGAGATGGTCACGGACGAGGAGCGCAGCTACATGTATCGCGAGTACGCCAGCGACCCGCGCATGCGTGTCAACGTGGGTATCCGCAGGCGGCTGGCGCCGCTGGTCAATAACTCGCGGCGGCGGCTCGAACTGCTCAACAGCCTGCTGCTCTCCCTACCCGGAACGCCGATCATCTACTACGGCGACGAGATCGGCATGGGCGACAATATCTTCCTCGGCGACCGCAACGGCGTGCGCACGCCCATGCAGTGGTCCATGGACCGCAACGCCGGCTTCTCGACCGCGGACCCGGCCAGCCTCTACCTGCCGGTGAACATGGACCCGGTCTACAGCTACACGGCGATCAACGTCGAGGCCCAGCAGCGCGATCCGTCATCGCTCCTGCACTTCATGAAGCGGATGCTCGCCCTGCGCCGTCAGCACAAGGCCTTTGGCCGCGGCTCCATCGAGTTCCTGCAGCCGGAAAACCGTAAGGTGATCGTCTATCTGCGTCGCTGGCGAGAGGATGTGCTGCTCATCGTGGCCAACCTGTCGCGCTTTGTTCAGCCGGCAGAACTCGACCTGCGCGAGTTCCAGGGCTGGGCGCCGGTAGAGATGCTCGGCCGCACCGAGTTTCCGGCCATCGGCGAGCTGCCCTACTTCCTCACCCTTGGACCGCACTCCTTCTACTGGTTTATGCTTGAGCCACCGGCCGAATCCATTGCCGAGACAACGGCCTTAAGCGAGGGTGTGGACCAGGCACCGCTGATCCCCATTGATGTGAACTGGACCGGCACGCTCGAGGGTCCGTTCCAAAACGTGCTTGAAAATGAGGTGCTGCCCACCTGGTTGCCGCAGCAGCGCTGGTTCCGAGCCAAAACACGAACCATCACCGGCGTTGGCCTGATCGACTGGGCCAAAATGGGTGGGGGCTTTTTCCTCCTCGTTGTGCAGGTGCGCTTTACCGAGGGCGAGCCGGAGGACTACAGCCTGCCGCTCAAGATCATCACCGGCGGCGCGGTCGATCAGTTCTGCGCGCAGACCCCGGAGTCCGTGATCGCCCGGTTCAAGGCCCCCAAAGGCACGGGACTGTTCATCGATGCCCTGGCCGACCGGGTGGCCTGCCGCCTGCTGTTCGACGCCATGGCCGAGGGCCGCAGCTTCCTGACCCAGCACAATCACACGGTACAGGCCTTTGCCACGCACGCCTTTGACCGGGTGTTCAGCGGCGACACCTCCTGGACCGCTGTTCGCTCCCTCGGAGTTGAGCAGAGTAACAGCTCGGTGGTGCTCAACGACCAAGCACTCATCAAGCTGTTCCGGCGTGTCGAGGACGGCGAGAACCCGGATTTATCCGTCAGCCTGCATCTGACTGAACACACCGGGTTCACCGCTGTGGCGCCGGTGGCCGGCGGTATCCGTCTCAAACGAGACGGTAGCAGTGCGACCCTGGCCATGCTCCAGCCCTACCTGGAAAACGACGGCGACGGCTGGCAGTTCGCCCTGGACTCGGCCGCCGCCTTTGCAGCGGAAAGCCAAAATCTGCCCGAAACCCAGTGGCGCCCCTTTGCGGACCTGGATCTGTTCGCTGCTGCGGCTGCCTGGACAACAGCTGAGCCGCCACCATTGTGCACGGATGACCTCGTTGCCTTTGCCGACCTGGGGGCGCGCACCGCCGAGTTCCACCTGGCGCTCTCCAGCGACCGGCGAACCGCGGCCTTCAAACCGGAACCGCTCGACCCGGCGTACCTCGTCGACCTGGCGGACGGCTGCACGGAACGGGCGCGTGCCGCACTCGAAGGACTCAGCGCCGATCTGCAGCATCTGCCGGCCACCATCCAGCAGCAGGTAGATCAGGTCCTTGCCAGCGGTGACCAGTTCACCAGCCGCTTCGACGACCTGGCCGCCATGCGCAGCCGGGCCACCCGGATCCGCTGCCACGGCGACTACCACCTGGGCCAAGTGCTCCGCTGCAACGCGGGCTGGGTCCTCCTTGACTTCGAGGGCGAACCGCTGCTGCCGCTCGCCAGACGGCAGGGCAAGCACTCGCCGCTCAAGGACGTGGCCGGCATGCTCCGTTCATTGGCCTATGCGGCCATGCACGTGTACCGACAGGTGCCGGACCTGAAAACGGACGATGCCAAAGCCCGCGCCATTGGCCTGCGCGCATGGGCTGAGTGGACCAGGGCCGCCTTCCTGGGCAGCTACCTGAAGCGGGCCGCCGGCGCTCCCTTCCTGCCCAAGCGCGAGGAGCACCTGCGCCTGTTACTCGGGGCCTTTTTGCTCGACAAGGCCTTCTACGAGATCTCCTACGAACTGAACAACCGACCCGATTGGCTGTCCATCCCCTTGGAGGGTCTGCTCGAACTGCTGCAGGGACCCGGCAGGAGGCCAGTATGAGCTGCCGAGACAACACCGTGACTCCGCCGTCGGCCATCAATGAAGCCCTGCAACTGCTTGGTGTCCGCCGGCTGCTGCTCGGCATTCAGGACCCGGCCTTCCCGACCGCCCCTGGCCAGGACATCGGCCGGGGCTCGCCCTACGGCCAGGCAGCCCGCGACTTTCTCTCCTTTGCACGCAGGCTCGGCTTCAATGGCGTGCAGCTTGGCCCCCAGGGAATGACCTCACCCGGCAATGCTTCGCCCTACGACAGCACCCAATTCTCACGCAACCCGCTCTCACTGGATCTGGCCGAGTTGACTGGTACAGCCGGAGGCAACCTGCTGGCTGCCTCGACCCTGGCCGAGTTGACTCAACAAGAGGTGGCGCCGGCAAAGAGCGGACAGTTGGATGGGGCTCGCGCCTGGAAGACCTTGGCCCGGGTTGAGGGGGAGTTGTGGACGAGTTTCCGGGCCGGACAGGCGCGGGGGGAGCGGTCCGAAATGACGGCGGATTTCGCCCGCTTTCAACAGGACGAGGCGGACTGGCTGGTGGCAGACGGGTTGTACGCGCTGCTTTGCCGGTGGTACGGCGAGCGGAGCTGGCTTGACTGGACAGGGCCCGAGGCGGAATTGGACCGCCACCTGTGGGTACCGGAACAAGGGAAGGAACAGCGGGCCACTGCGCGCCAGGCGCAGCTCGTTGCCCAGTACCAAGAAGGCCTTACCGCCTATGCCTTCACCCAGTTTCTGCTCGACCGGCAACACCAGGTCCTGAGGCGGTTCGCCCGCGAAGTCGGATTGGACCTGTTCGGCGATATGCAGATCGGTTTTTCAAGCGCAGATGCCTGGTTTGCCCGCTCCTTCCTGCTGCCGGGCTACAGACTGGGCGCACCGCCCAGCCGTACCAACCCGGAAGGACAGCCGTGGAACTACCCGCTGCTCGATCCGGACCAGTATTTCGATGCGACCGGTGAACCCGGACCAGCACTCCGCTTCCTGACCCGACGGGTCGGGCGAATGTTCGACGAGTACGACGGGCTGCGCATTGACCATCCGCATGGCCTCATCTGTCCCTGGGTCTACCGAGCCAACCAGCCCGACGCGCTGGCCGCGGTGCAGGGCGGCGCACGCCTATTTGAGGCGCCGGACCTGGACGATCACCCGGACTTGGCTCGCTACGCCATTGCCCGGGCCGACCAACTCGACCGCTCGCTGCCGCGCCACGACGACCACTGGGTCAGCGAGTTGGACGAGGACCAGGTGCGCCGGTACGACGTCCAACTGGCCACGATCATGGACGTGGCCCGGGCTCGAGGTCGCGACACCAGGGCCATTGCCTGTGAGATCCTCTCCACCCAGCCCTACCCCATCCAGCGGGTCATGGCGCTGCACGGCCTGGGCCGCTTCCGTATCACCCAGAAGGCGGACCTGGCCAACCCGGCCGACGTCTACCGGAGCGAAAACGCTCAACCCGAGGACTGGATCATGCTCGGCAATCACGACACGCCGCCAATCTGGCGCCTAGCCGACCAATGGCTCGCTGATGGCACAGCTCGTGGACACGCAGACTATCTGGCGATG
>JAVEYP010000008.1:0-13309 GCA_034003445.1 Desulfobulbus sp. | reverse complement strand
GGTGCCGATAATTAACAGTTCCATAGTTCCTCCTCCCCGAGGGCCAGCTGGTAGGGTGAACAGTAAACCATCACCACAAAAGGTCAACGAAGAACGGGCGTTACGCCACCGCAGGGCGAAGATCTCCGCCCGTCCCATCCCTCACCCCAAGAGGACGCTATGCAGCTCTATCTCTGGCGCCACAGTAAGCACTTCTCGAGTTGGTCCATGCTCGATGAACCGCATATCTGGAAGGAGAACTACCTACAGGCCGACGTGACCGTGCTCGCTGAATCAAAGGAGGCCGCCCTGCAATTGCTCGACCAAAGCGGCTCATGGAACGTCGAGGACCTGCGACGCATCGAGCCCGAGGTCATCACGCTCAACGAGCCACGCATCGTCCTCAGCCACGTCGACGGCCGTTAGCCGCCCGGCCGGCCCGACCGCCGGCGCGGATTTTTCTCCTGTGCACGGTGTAGAAAAGACGGTAAGGTGACGACAGTCGTTGCGCGGGTCCGGATACTTGGTCACGCGCCACCGATCCTCCCGGCGAGCCGGCAGGCGAACCCGGGACGGCAACCCACCATTGCAAGGATCCTCCCATGGTAGAGCCCGCTCCGAACCTCATTGCCAAACGGGTCAGCCTGTACGAGGCGACCGCCATCCTGTTTATCATCTTCGTCATCTGGATCGACGAAATCCTCGACATTCCCTACCTGCTTCTCGGCGGCCCAGCCACGCCTATCAATTGGCGCGAGTCGCTCTTCGAAAGCGTCATCATCCTAATGATCGGCGCGGTGATAATCCGCCATACCTATCGGCTGCTCGTACGAGTAAGCCATTTGGAGAGCACCCTGCCAGTCTGCGCCTCCTGCGGAAAAATCCGAGCCGACCCCGAATTCTGGCAAGGGGTGGAGCAGTTTGTCGCGGCCCGGTCAAAAAATGAAGGTGGCCACCACGTCTGTCCAGACTGCCTCCACAAGTACTACCCGGAACTGGAACGGCAGGAGAATGACACCACCGGCTCCAAATAAACGCTGCTCCGACCTGCCGAGATTGCCCTTTTTCGAGTGTCTGCCCAGCCCTGCCCACTTGCATCTTGCGCGCCTTGCACCTCGTGGAGTGGTCCTAGACCGTCCTGTAGGACAGAGACCTCCCCCCGCCCGTAGAGCTTGTTGTTCACCCGCACAGTGTGTTCGTCCTCACCCCAGCCACCGCAATGTTTATGCTACTGAGAGCCAGTTAGAGATCCGCCCACCCACAAGGAGGAGCCCTTCATGAAGATCCTGATCACCGGAGGCACCGGTTTCGTCGGTTCAGCCCTAAGCACCCGCCTGCTGGAAGCCGGCCACGACGTGACCGCCCTGGGCCGCAGCCGCCAGTGCCGCCTGCCCGCCCACCCGCATCTCACGTACGTTTCGGCCGACACCACCAAGCCCGGCGACTGGCAGCAGCATGTCGCCGCGCAAGACGCGCTTATCAACCTGGCGGGCCGCTCGGTGTTCCACCTGTGGACCGAATCCTACAAGAAAAGCATCTACGACAGCCGCATCCTGACCACCCACCATTTGGTGGATGGACTGCCAGAACACAGCAAGGCGGTAGTGATCAGCACCTCGGCGGCCGGCTTCTATGGCAACGGCGGCGAGGAGGAAAAAACTGAGACCAGCCCCAGCGGCGACGATTTCCTCGCCCACGTCTGCCGAGACTGGGAGGCAGAAGCAAACCGGGCAGCCGACAAGGGTGCGCGCGTGGCGGTGATGCGCTTCGCGGTGGTGCTCGGTCGCGATGGTGGCGCCCTGGCCACCATGAAACTGCCCTTCCAGCTCGGTCTGGGCGGGCCGATCGGCAGCGGCCGGCAGTGGTTCCCGTGGATCCACCTGGACGATCTGGTGGGGGCGATCCTCTTTCTGCTCGATTGTGAGGAGTGCCACGGTCCCTTCAACTTTGCAGGGCCGCAAGCAGTTCGTCAGAAGGAATTTGCCAAGCAGTTAGGCGGCGTGCTGCGCAGGCCGGCCTTTCTGCCGGTACCCGGTTTTGTCATGAAGCTCGGCCTTGGCGAATTCGGCCGCTCCCTGCTTCAGGGCCAGAAAATCCTGCCGCGAGCCCTAACCGACCACGGCTTCCAGTTCCTCTACCCACAGCTGGAGCCTGCCCTGCGGGATATTCTGAATGAATAGCGCTAGGTTCGTCGCAACCACAACCTTTCCCGGTACGGCCCGCGCCCTCTACGACTGGCACACCCGGCCGGGAGCTCTTGAGCGGCTGACACCACCCTGGGAGCGGATGAAGGTACTCGAACGTACCGGCACCATCGAACCGGGTGCGGAAGTAGTACTGGGGCTGCACGCCGGCCCACTACCGTACCGCTGGCATGCCCACCACGTAGCCGCCGAGCCCGGCGTTTTTTTCAAAGACGTTCAGCTGCGCGGTCCCTTTGCCCGCTGGACGCACACCCACCGCTTCACCGACACCGCAAACGGCGCGCGTCTCGATGACGAAATCGACTACGCCCTGCCCGGCCACCGATTCCTGCCCCGGTCGGCGAAGAAACGGGTCGAAGCAGAGCTGGCGCGGATGTTCGCGTACCGCCACGCCACACTCCAAGAAGACCTGCAACTGCATGGACGCTGCAGCACCAGGCCGCTCTCCATCCTCATCAGCGGCGCCAGCGGCGTGCTCGGCTCAGCCCTCAAGCCCCTACTGACCACCGGCGGCCACCAAGTGTGGACGCTCGTCCGTCGGAAGGCGGACCGCAGCCAAGGCGAGATCTACTGGAACCCTGAGCGGGGCGAGCTCAACCTGGCCGGGCTGCCTCATTTCGACGGGGTCATTCACCTGGCCGGGGACAACATCGGTGAGGGCCGCTGGACCGATTCCAAGAAAAAGAGGGTGATCGACAGCCGCGTGCTCGGCACCGGGCTCATTGCTCGCACCCTGGCGGACCAGCCGGTGCGGCCAGCGGTGCTGCTCAGCGCCTCGGCGGTCGGCTTCTACGGCAACTGTCTGGACTGCTGCATGCTCGAGGAGGACGCGGCCGGCCAAGACTTCATTTCCGACGTCTGCACGCTCTGGGAACGCTCTGCGACCCCGGCCGCAGACGCGGGCATCCGCACCGTGTTCATGCGCATTGGTGTGGTGCTCAGCCCCCAGGGCGGCGCCCTACAGCGGCTGCTGGCCACTAGGGCGGTTGGCTTCCCGAACCGTTTTGGTAGCGGCGATCAATACATCAGCTGGATCAGCATCAATGACATGGTCGGGGCCATCCTTCACGTCCTCACCTGCCCTGACCTCGTGGGTCCTGTCAACATCGCCGCACCCCACCCGGTGACCAACGGCGAACTGCTGCAAACCCTGGCCAAGGTTCTGCGTCGGCCGCTCCTACCGGCCGTCCCCGCATCTCTGCTGCGCACCGTCTACGGCCAAATGGCCTCTGAGGTGCTCCTCGGCGGCTGCCGGGTGTCAACAGACAAGTTGCAGCAATCCGGCTACATCTTCCGCCATCCTCGCGTGGCAGGAGCCCTACGCGCCCTCCTGGGCAAAAAAAAGATCACCTCGACCCAGGAAGAAAACCTTCCATGAGCTGGAAACTAAAGGCCCTGCTCCTGGTCATGATGACCACGGCGCTGACCTGCGGATTCCTCCACCACCTTGTGCCGCCGACCGAAATCAACTTCGAGCGATTGCACATCTTTCTTTTTAACCTGTGCAGCGGTGGCACCCTGCTCATCTACTTCACCGAAGACCAGCCCCAGCTTTCGCGGCGAGGCGTCGCCTTCCTTGTCCTGGCACTGGCCTTCGCCTTCGCTGCCTTCCTTCACTGGTACTTAGTGGCCATACTGATCCCGCTGATGCTCGCCAAACTGGTCGAAGACGTGCGCATCGACCACTTCGGCAGCCGCTGGCCCCGTGGCCTGTTCTCGCCCCGGGAGAGGGTTGCGCGCAAGTTCCACCAGGCTGCGCTGCTCTGCCTGTCGCTGGGGTTGTTGCTCTCCAGCCCGGTGATCCTCAATTCGGCCTACCTCAAATGGTTCACTGTTGAGAAACTCAAGCTCGACACCTTCTTCCTCGGTTTTTCCTTCCCCATCTCCCTGATCTCCATGTCGGTCATCTTCTCTCTGATGAAGGCAGCGGAGATCCGTCTGACCGCCGTACTCAAGGAGGCCGCCTTCTGGACGGTCAATCTCGGGGTGATCATCTTCTTTCTGTTCATTCTCGCGGAAATGTTCTACTCTCAGGTTGCCGTCGCGACTCTGCTTTTCCTGGCAGTGGTCCTCATTCTCTTTCTCTACTGGCACGAGGGCATCCAGCTGCAGCAAAAGGCCTTTCTCACCTCAGGCATCTTGTTTCTGCTCATCACTTCGATCACCGGCATCGCCTACATCCTGCTTTCCTTCTCCAGCTTCTACACGCCCGAGATCAGCCACCCGCTCTTGCGGCTGCACGCCTTCACCGCTCTGTACGGCTGGAACCTGAGTGGCCTAGCGGTGATCAGCCGACACGGCGACTTTCCCCTGCAGTTGCACAGCCGCCAGGTGATCGTGCTCCACTGGCTGACCGTGCTCATTCTCTGCCCACTGGGCTACTTCCTGCCGACGTTCGCGGTACTCGCCGTGCTCGCCTACACCTTGTTGTTAGCCCGGCTGTTCTTCAATCGCGGGGCCGTGGATGAAGGCCTCAGCGCGGTACAGGAAGAGCACCTGACCGGTGCGATGGCCAGTGGAACAAGGTAAATACCATCCTGCGCGAGCGGGTTCCGGATACGAACTCAGACGGTTATCACTAAGAGCGCCTGCCATCTCGGCACATGCAAGTAAGGGAGGAAATTCTGCAGCGCTGGGCTGTACCGGACACGGGAACGCGACCGGTTCATCGGCAAAACCAAACGAACTCTACACACCAAGCGAGCCAGTGAGCGGCCTTGGGTCGCCTAGAAGGGCCGGCTCAACCCAAAGGGCTTCAGGGTGTATTGTCCAATGTACCGCGACGTGTTCCTGCCAAAATGCGCCTGCAAAAAAGAACTCGACAGCAGCGCGAAGAAGTCTCTATAATTTAGTTCGACTCAACTGGGCCGCATGGGCAGGACGCTACTGGGGCAGAGGAACGCGCTGTTTCCCCCGGATTTTCTCAGCACTAGGTGATCAAGGCCTGGGCGGGGTAGTCCCGTTGAAGAAGAATGACCGGCTTATCGTCAGTTTCACCGAAAATGGGCAGCCGCGGCCCTGCTGCGCTCAGCACGCAAGGCAGTAGCGCTGACCGGCGCGGGCGTCTCGGTGGCCAGCGGCATCCCCGATTTCCGCAGCACCGGCGGCCTGTGGACGGCGTTTTCCCCGGAGGAGTACGCCACCCTCAAGGTATTTTACCGTAAGCCAGCCAAGGCTTGGGAACTCTACCGGGCCCTGGGCAGGACCTTGCTCGGCCGCGCCCCTAACCCCGCCCACCAAGCCTTGGCGGAGATGGAGCGACAGGGATTTATCAAGGGAATCATCACCCAGAATGTCGACAATCTCCACCAGCAGGCAGGCAGCAACCGAGTGTTCGAAATCCACGGCGACCACCAGCATCTGCAGTGCCTGCACTGTGAGACCTTGGTGGAGGCGACAGCAGAGCACTATCAGGGCTCCGCCATACCGCTTTGTCCGGACTGCGCCTTTCCACTCAAGCCCAACGTGGTCCTCTTCGGGGAGGAGGTTCGCTACCTCCAGGAAATCCACGCGTTCATCGCCGACTGCGACCTGCTGCTGGTAGCGGGCACCTCTGCCCAAGTCTACCCGGCCGCGACTCTACCCACCTTAGTCCGCCGCAACGGGGGCCGTCTCTTCGAGTTCAACCGTGAACACGCCCTGTCTCCCATGGAACATGGCGAGGTTGATTTCCTCTTCCTCGGTGATGTCGGCAAGACCCTGCCCCTGCTCTTGCGGGCCTGTTCCACCGATTGAGCCCGCCCGCCGGCTCAATCGTTCGCCGTGGTGGTGTACACAATACGCTCCAGAAACGCGTCCTCGCTCAGCACATAGCGAATACCGTTAACTTGGTCGACCGCAGTGCGACCGGTGCCGTCGGGTCGAAAGTGTGCGAAGACCCGAACTGCGGGGTCACCGACAGCCAGACCGTTGACGTCCCTGAAGGCGGGGTCAGTGATGCTCACTGCCGCTACCTTCTTCCCCTTTGTGTCCACCGCCACGCTCACCAAGCGATACCGACAGATTAACTGGTCGCCGCGAAAAATCCTCGACGCCGGCCGGCCCAGCACACGCACAGTGTCCTCCAGGGTCGACACACCCGCTACCAGCCCCTTGTACATCGGGCCCTGCCGTGCCCAGGTCGGCCAAGACACCATGAGGACTCCGGCCAATACGACCCCCATCCACCTCCCCGTTCCTATCATTGTTCCTCCTTGCCGCCGCCTGTGGTGACCACGGGCCGGCGTCCTTCGACCGCAAAGCCGGCCCAGGAGAAAGCGAGATTTTGGTCAGCCCCTGCGACACAGGCCATTTCGGCTTGAAAATAATTTTAATTAATTTTAATTCTTGGCGGCAATGCTATAATCTTTTTAGTACTCAACCCAGCCCCCGCGTCGACGCACAGCAAGGAACAGACATGACCGATTCTGCCGTCCAATCACAGCAGCAACCAACTGCCATACCCACACCTCTGCTGGACAGGGTACTCGCCTTCTCCCCGGTCCGGTCCTATGGTGTCGGTGAACCGGTTCTCACTCCAGGCACAGCCATCAATGCCTTCTACTACCTAGTTAGCGGCGCGGTAGAGGTCGGCTACACTGACCCGCACGACACACGCATCACCGTGGCTCTCATCGGCTCCGGCGAATTTTTTGGCGAGATCGGCTACTTCGATGGCGAGTCGCGAGTCCGCGACATCCGCACCTCAAGCAAGGCCGGTATCACTGTCTTTGATGAAGCTGTCATGGCCCGCCTGCGAGCCGACCAGCCCGAACTGTACATGGACTTTCTCCTCCTCCTCACCGGCAACATCTGCGGCAAATTCCGCCGCATCGCCGGCGAGCGCGAACCCCTCGCCGGCTACGCCCAGTCCCTTTCCACCCGTCACGCCGGCCGCTACAGTGAATCTCGGCCCCTGCCCGCGCCCCTGGTTCGCTCCAGCCAGTGGCACGAGGTGAGCAGCCGCATAGAGGAGTTCAAGTCGGCGCTGTTCGATCTCTCCCACCGGCTGCAGAAAGTCGAGGCCGAGGGCAATAGCGACCCGGAGGCCGAGGCGCGCTGCCTTACCGTGCTCGGCAAGTTAAACGGCTCGCTCTCCGAATTTGGCCAGCTCATGACCAACAGCGGCTACGAGGAGGTGATGTGGGGCTACGTGTTCAAAGAGGTCTTCCCCTATTTGATGCGTAGCCGCTTCGTCGAGCGGGCCTACTTCAAACCCAAGGGCTATGCCGGCGATTTTCTCATGATGGAGCATATCTACGCAAATGTCCCAAAGGGCGAGGGGCGCTTCGGAGAAATCGTCGACCAGTTCTGTCTGGAGCGCCCGGGGTCGCGCGCCATCCGCAGCCGACGTGTGCTGCTGAAGAACGAGTTGCTCCGCCTAAGCGGAGAACGTTCGGCCCGTAATGAAACCACCCGGATCATGAACCTAGCCTGCGGGCCCAACCGGGAATTGTTCGACTTCCTCGCCGAGTGCGACTCGAGCGAGCGGATCGAGGCCCTTTGCGTGGATATCGACTCCGATGCCCTGCGCTACACCAACCAGCACGTCAACATTTTCCCGCATCGCGCTGGCATCCGCCTGATGAGCGAGAATGTTATCAAATGGGTGCTCGGCCGAGTACGCCATCACATCGAACCCCAAGACATCATCTACTCGTCAGGACTGTGCGACTATCTCGACCCGCGCCTGTTCCGGGCGCTCATCACGCGCTGTCACGAGCATCTCAAGCCTGGCGGCACCTTGCTGCTCGGCAACTTCACCCAGTACCCCGACTCGCTCTTCCTCGACAAATTGCTTCGCTGGGAACTGATCTACCGGACCGAAGGGGAACTGCGCGAACTTTTCGCACCCACTCCCTTTGGCGACCGGGTGCAGATCATTGCCGAACCAGAGGGAGTCAACCTGTTCGCTGTGGCGACCAAGGACTAGCAGGGACGGACAGTGACAGGATACTTCGCGCCAGCCGATTTCGCCGGCGAGATTGGCGAACTGTTCCACCAGCGGACCCGTCTCTGCCTGTGGATGGGCGCGGTCTTCTTCCTCCTGTTCGCGTTGCTCGACTTCATCTACTGTCGACCGCAGTTCGGCCTGTTCGTCAGCTACCGGCTCACTTTCGTCGCCGTGGCCCTCGTGTTTGTGCTTCGTCTCGGCCGCCCCGGCGGGGTGCGGCATGCCCCGCTGCTGATCTGGGTGGCCATGCTCCTCGGCACCATGGCCATCTCGCTCATGACCGTTGCCCTGGGTGGTTTCACCTCTGGCTACTACGTTGGCATCCTGCTGATGATCGCTGGCGCCATCCCGGCCCTACCGCTCAGCGGCCTGCAGGCACTGGCCCTCGGTTCCTTGATGTACCTGATCTATCTCCTCACCGTTTTGCATGGCGCCCCGCCCCAGGCCGCTCCTGACGTGGCCCGCCTGGTCGGCAACAGTTTCTTCTTCGCGGTGATCGTCCTGGTCACCGCGGTGCAACGGCGCGACGACATGAAAACGCTGTCGGCCGAATTACGGGCAAAAAGCAGCCTGCGGCAAATGCGCCATGAACTGAGGGAGTACCGGGACAACCTGGAGACCCTGGTGGAGCGGCGCCTCGCTCAACTGGCCGAGGCCGACCTGCGCTTCCGCGACTTGTACCACACCATCCACGACTTAGTGGTGCTCATCGACACAAATGGGGTCATCCGCATGATAAACCGCCACGGCGGCGAGCTCCTCGGACGATCGGCGGCAGTGGTCGTGGGTCGCCCCTTCGCAGATTTTATCATGCCAGCTGACCGTGCCTCCTTTGCCGAAGTGCTGCAACGGCTGTGCCGCGACGGCGTGGTACAAGGCGTGCAACTGCGGCTGCAGACAGGCCCGGAGCGCATCGTCGACGTGGAACTGAGCGGCGGTGGGGTCGACCTGCCAGGCGGCGTTGACCACTGCCAGCTGACCCTACGCGACATCTCCGCCACCAAGGAGATAGAACAGCAGACCCTCGCCGCGCGCCGTTTGATCGACGCATCGCGACAGGTAGCCATCCTCGGCCTCGCCCGCCTAGCCGAATGCCGGGACAGCGACACCGGCGCCCACCTGCTGCGCATCCGCGCCTACACCCGGTTGCTCGCCGAGTCCCTGGCCGGGCACCCGGACCTGCGAGCAGAGCTCACCGAGGAATACATCGAGGACGTTTGTCTGTGCAGCGTACTGCACGACATCGGCAAGGTCGGCATCCCCGACACCGTGCTGCTCAAACCCGGCCGGCTCAACGAAGCCGAGCTGGCGGCCATGCAACGCCACTGCGACCTTGGCAGCCTGGCCCTCAGCTCGGCCGAACGCGATTCGCAGAGCCTTTCCTTCCTCCGCTGCGGTCAGGAGATCGCCCGCTACCATCACGAACGCTGGGACGGTGGAGGATACCCCTGCGGCCTGGCCGGCAACGCAATCCCGCTGGCGGCACGAATCGTCACCCTGGCCGACGTCTACGATGCACTCACCTCCCGCCGGCCCTACAAGCCGGCCTTCAGCCACGAGGAGGCGCGTCGCATCATAGTCGGCGATAGTGGTCAGCGCTTCGACCCTATCGTGGTCAACGCCTTCCTCAGCCAGGAACAAGCCTTTCAGGCCGCCCGCGTGGCCCATTTTACTCCCGCCGATGACCGTTCCTGAGACTGGTACCATACATCCCGCCATCTCGTTCTACGAGGAAACTCGGCAGCTTCTCCACCAGCGCCTCCCCTCCATCCTGCTCGCCAACATGGTCTTGATGGCGCTGCTGGCCGTCTTCGATCTGGTGTTCACTCCCGCGCGGCCGGCCGCAGTGCTCCCTTGGCGGATGGCTGCGATCACCGTCTGCGGTCTCCTGATTGTCCTCAACCGACTGGACCGTGGCCTGCAGTGGGGCTGGCTGATCGTCAGCTGTGGTTATTCCTGCACCGTCACGGTGATCCTGGTGTTTATGCTCCGCACAGACACCATCGCCTCGCCGGCCTATGTGTCGCTGATCGCGGCCATCACCATTTTCACCGGCATCGCTCCCCTCACCGCCACCCAGGCCCTGATCATCGGTTTTGTCTTAGTGTGCGGCTACCTGGGGGCAGTCGTTGGCCTCGATTTCCTTCCAGCCGCACAACTGGTAAACTTGGCTGGCAACCTCTTTTTTCTGATCTGCTTTGTGTTTATAGCCGCCATCCAGTGTTGGGCGGACACAGCCGCGCGAGAGCGGGAATACCGCCTGCGCCTAGCAGAAAGCGACGCGGCGCGAGAACTGAACCAGCAAAACAGCCGGCTTGAGAAGGAAGTCAAACAGCGCACCGGTGAACATCATCTCAGCGAGCAGCGCTACCGGCTTCTCTATCAGGCTATCACCGACGACTTGGCTTTGATCGGCCAAGACGGCACCATCCTGCATGCCAACGACAGCTACCTCGCCCGCTTCTGCGGTGCCCCGTCCCGTGCCGGCGCCTCGCTCTACGACATCGTGGCCGTGGCGGACCGGGCCCGGGTGGCGGACGAACTCCTCGGGGTTATCTTTCGAGGAGAGCCCGTCGCTGGCTTTCGGCTCAGCCTCCGGACCAGCGATAACCAGCCGCTGGCCGTAGAAATCAGTGGCGACCTCCTAGAACGGGACGGAATCGCGGCCGCCCAGCTGCTCATCCGCGACATCAGCCTGCGACTGCAGGCCGAGGCTCGGCTGCTCGCCTCCCTGGACCGACAGCGCAAGATCGAGAGTGCGGCCATCCTGGCCCTTGCTAAGCTGTCCGAATACCGAGACCTTAATCCGGGTCGGCATCTTGAACGGATCCGGGAATACTGCCGTCTGCTCGCCTGCCAACTAGCGAAACGGGCCGAATTTACTGCCCGGCTCAACCCATCCTCGATCCAGGACCTGGAGCAAGGGGCAATCCTGCATGACATCGGTAAGGTGGGCATCGCCGACGCCATCCTCTTCAAAAGCGGCCCCCTGTCTGGACTGGAAGAGGAGGTGCTGCGCAATCACACCCTGGCCGGAGGTGACGTGCTCAAGGCCATGGAACGGGAGGCCCAGGTCGGCTCCTTCCTCGGCTTGGCGAAAAACATTGCCTATTTTCACCACGAACGCTGGGACGGCTCAGGCTACCCCTATGGTCTGCACGGCGAGAATATTCCACTGGAAGCACGGATCATGCACCTGGCCGACGCCTACGAGGAACTGACCGTTGCCGCGGCCGCGGAGGCAACCCTGAGCCATGATCAGGCAGTGGCTCGGATCAAAGGCAGCGATGGGCGACGCTTTGACCCGGCGGTAGTCGAGGCTTTCCTCGCCTGCGAGACGAAGTTCGGCCGGGTGCGCGCCAGCTTGACGGAAACTGCCTGAGCCGCAACGCGACCGGCCTTGCCGCGGACGCCTGCCGAGCGCGTTTTCCTTCCTCCCGCAGCCTGCACATTTCCCTTGCCGATCACCGGCAAATGATCTAAAATTTTCACAAATGAAGCAAATCAGGCAGCCGCGCCGGCCTGTGTTGGCCGGACGAAGCAATTATCCGAGGTGCCAGAGAGCGGGTTTTCCCAAGAAGGAGTGAATGATGAAGACGAATGCGATGCGTGCTCCCTTGATTAAGGCCGGGGGGCTACTTCTTGTTTTTGTCCTGCTGGCCTACCTGACCAGCGTTTCGCCGGAGGGCGGCCTGCTTGACTCCTTTGGGCTGATGATCATCGGCGTGTTCAGGCTAGTGCAGTGGGCCATTGCTATGATCATCGGCGTGGCTGTATGCATTGCCGCGCTCATTGGAATTTTCCTTTTCACCGTTTTTCTGTACGACCGAGAGACTGCCTCGGACCTGGCCGCAAGAACTACAATCGCGATCAGGGAACTGCTTGCCCCAGTCTTTACCTTGGTCGATTCTCTGCGTAAGCAACCACGAGCGGTCAGTCCGGAAGCGGCCCCGGCCATTCAACCAGCCGTGCCTCAGCGAGCCGAGGTAATGGTAGACGCCGATAAATTGCAGGAAGAACGACAGGCCCTGATCGCTGTCGAGATCCGCAAAGTCGTCGACAGCCAGCAGTCCCTGCATGACCAATTGGTTGCCCTCAATGCCAAGATCGACAGCATCGAGGAAAGGTCTGCTGCGTTCACCGCAGCAGACCAAGCCGCCGCGGACCAGGTCACTGCCATCGCCGACGAGATCTCCGCCTCGAACGAGCGGCTCGACGCCGCCCAGGGATCGGTCGCCGATCTAGAGGGCCGGCTTGGTGACATCGCGCGCAAGCTCCAAGACCTCACCCAGGAAAAGCTGCTCGGCGACCTGCCCAACCGCCTGCGCAAACTGGAGCAGCAGGGTGAACCGTCCGTCTTTGATCCGCGGCCGCTAAACGAGTCGGTCCAGGCCCTGCAGAAAGAGGTGGCGGGACTTCGCAAAAAAGGCACCGGCAAAGCACAGGCTTCCGGAGGGAAGGCGCGCAAAAAGGCGTGAGCAGCGCCGCCGGACAACCCTACCACATTAATACGTAAGATAGGGGCGGTCAGCTAACCTGGCCGCCCCTTCCCACACCACTAAGCGCGCGGGCCCCCATCGAGCGCTTCGACTAGGTCGAGGTTGCCTCTTATATGAGGCCTCCAGTTTCGCAACGAGCCACCCGCATTTGATGCACGCTTTTAGGCTCGTTTTCACCCCACGCCGCACGCAGTGGCCCTTTTGCGCAGACTCCTGTTGCGCTGTACACGTGCCTGACAGCACGGGCTTCTACGTATTTTTTTCCTACTCATGCTACCTTCCGCAGCAGACAGTCGCCTTCTAGGGCCTTACCGTCTCCCCTCTCTCCGGTTAACCTCCCGTCATCCGTTTGCGTAACGCACATCCTTTGCTCCGCGCTGCACTGGCTTTCTAGTAATCAGCACCCTCCCTACCGCACAACTTTCAGGACCTAGCGCAACTTTGACAGTTGTCTGCGTCAAGTTCCGCACTTTGGCTTTTGGTTTTAGCACCTCGCGGACACGGACTTAAAGCACCGGCTAAAATGGGCACCCTTTAGCCCTTCTGGTAAGTGTCAGGTCCCGTGAGATTATATACCAATCTTTTTAAGAGATCGGTTTATAATCTCACGGGACCTGTCAGATAGGCTACAAACTGGAAAGAGTTTGACACACAGTAATCTCCTATTCACAGATGTTTAGGGCAACTCAGAAACT
>JAVEYP010000007.1:0-13530 GCA_034003445.1 Desulfobulbus sp. | reverse complement strand
CGGCATACGGCACGTCGGTGAGGTGACCGCCGGCCTGCTGGCAGCACATTTTACCGGCCTGCCCGAGCTGCTGGAGGCGAACCGCGACAAGTTCCTCGCAGTCGAGGGGATTGGCGAGCAGACAGCGGTGAGTCTGGAAGCCTATTTTGCGGACCCGGCGGTGCACGACCTGATCGACCGGCTGCAGCAGGCCGGCCTGACCTTCGAGTCGCCTACCCGGGAAACCCGGCCGCTTGCCGGTCGGGTATTTCTGTTCACCGGCACGCTTGTCGGACTTTCGCGGGATGAGGCTAAACACGTGGTGAAAAGCCTGGGAGGTCAGGTGGCCTCGAGCATCAGCCAGCGGGTTACCGACGTGGTGGTCGGCGCCAAGGCGGGCGGCAAAAAGAAAAAGGCGATGGAACTGGGGCTGGGTCTGCTCAGTGAGTCCGCGTTTCTCGCGCTCATTGCCTCAGTCAGCAGTGGACGGGCGGATGGAGCGTAGACGAGTGCATGCCTTTGTCCATGGCCGGGTGCAAGGCGTGGCCTCCCGTGAGTACACCCGGCGGCAGGCCGTGCGGCTCGGACTCTCGGGCTGCGTGCGCAACCGGCCCGACGGCTCGGTGGAGACGGTTTTCGAGGGGTCAGCGGCAGAGGTCGGCGAACTGCTGGCCTTGCTCGCCAGCGGCTCGCCCTACGCCCGAGTGCATCGGGTCGAGCACTTGGAGGAAGAGCCCACGGGTGAATCCGGCGGTTTTTTCATCGCGTTTTTCCCCTGAAGGAAAAGAGCGACACGCCGCTCCCGGGGGCAGATCAACAAACTTTTGGACACAGCGCTCAGGCGGTGCACGTCATGAAAAAAATTCAGATCCGATCTGGGGAACCGGTGGGCCGGATAGCCTGTCCGCAATGCGGCAATAATAGCGAATTTGTGGAAATCGCCGACGATGTCCAAGTAACGACCCGGTACCTGCAGAACACGGACGGCTCGTTCACGGCAGTGGAAAACTCCACGGAAATTCATGGGGAGGTACAGTTTGTCTGCGGTCAGTGTGGCGCTGACCTGACGCTATTCCGCGGCCATTTTCTCGAAATGTCGTTTTAACCAGGCTGGCAGGGCTAGTTGAGGACAAAAAAAGGCCACCCCAAAGGGTGGCCTTTTCTCGTTCTGTGCTGGACCGTTTACGAATCAGACGCAGCCAGTCGGCTTTGGCAGGCCGGCCATTTTGCATGCGCCTTTGCCGGGACCCGACGGGAACAGCTCGTAGATGCGTTTGAGCGGGAATCCAGTGGTCTTGGAGAGGATACGAACCATCGGAGCAATACCGTTCTTCTTGTAGTATTCCTGCAGGGCATCAATGACCTTCTGGTGCTCATCGGTGATCTCGGCGATACCCTCGACGCCCTTGACATAATCTATCCAGTTCAAGTCCCACTCTTCCTGACCCTTCAGCAAGAAACCGTCTTCGTCCACTTCGTAGCTTGTTCCCTTGTGCTCAATAGTCGCCATGTGTTCCTCCCAGGCTAAATGTTTAACATTGGTGATTAATGAAATCCTCTACGAAAAATCATCCGCTTTTTACTATAGGGGGGAGGCTTTGTCAAGCACACACCAGTTCTTTTTGAATGAGTCGTGGTTCATTTCTTGCCGCAGAGCGGTAGTTCATTTTTCTCTGGTATCTTGTTGGGAAATTGAAGATAATGTTATTTTTGTAAGCGCCCCTATTTGGGGTGGCCATTTTTGAGACAAGCTGGAGGCAAGATGTAATATGCTTAATATACTAAGAAAAAATGCTCAATCTGTCCTCATTCAGGCGATTGTGGTGGTCATCGTCGTGGTCTTCGTTTTCTGGGGCGTGGGCGCCAATCTCGGCGGCAACCCCAATGCCGTGGCCGTGGTCAACGGGCATGAAATCAGCTACCGGGAGTTTCAGCAGAGTTATGAACGAGCGCTGGAATCCTACAAGCAGCAGTTTGGCGGTCAGCTCCCGCAGGAGTTCATCGACAGCGCCGGTTTGAAGCCGCAGGTTCTCAACCAGTTAATTCAGTCGGAACTACTTCGCCAGGGGGCGCAGAGGATCGGCCTGCAGGTCAGTCGCGAGGCCGTGCAACGGCAGATCAAGGAGATGGCTGCATTTCAGGAGAATGGGCACTTCAGTCTTGACCGCTACAAGATGGTGCTCGACAATAACCGCCTGTCACCCACGATTTTTGAGCAGGGAATTCAGAACGACCTGCTTGTCAGCCGAATGGTGGAACTTGTTGGCGGTTTCGCGACGATTTCTGGCCAGGAGGTGCGCAATTGGCTGGAGTATGCCGACCAGGAGGTTAAGATCGGCTTTGCCGCCTTCAAGAGTGCCGACCAGATCTCCCGGGTCACGGTCGATGAGGCGGCGCTGAACGCCTGGTACGAGACTGGCAGGGAACAGTATACGCTGCCCTCGCAGTACAAGGTGCAGTACCTATTTTTTCCTTTTATCGATGACCTCAAACAGGCCGAGGTCAGTGACGAGGCGGTGCGTCGCCACTACGAGGAAACCCTTGATCGCTATCAGGAGCCGGAGCGTCGGCGCGCTCGTCATATTCTCTTCAAAACCAATGAGCAAGACGGCCACGAGGCCAGAAGCGGCAAACGGCAGCAAGCGGAGCAGGTCCTCGCTCAGCTCAACAAGGGCGGCGATTTCGCTCGGCTGGCCGGGGAGCTATCCGAGGACACCTCTCGTGACAAGGGCGGCGACCTGGGCTACTTCAGCCGCGGACAGATGGTGGCGCCGTTCGAGGAGGCGACCTTCGCGTTGCAGAAAGGTGAGGTCAGCGACATCGTGGAAACGCCTTTCGGCTACCATGTCATCAGGCTAGAGGATATCGTCGCGGAACGAACCCAACCCCTGGACGAGGTTGCCGCCACCATTCGCAGTGAACTGGAACGACAGGCGGTCAAGGGGGTCACCTTCAAGCGGGCCTCGACCGCCTATGAGGACATCATCCGTGCCGGTAGCCTGGCGAAATACAGTGCGGTCAGCGGTGCCAAAATCACGTCCACCGATTTTTTCGCCCAGACCGCGCCACCCGCCAACGCTGACGCGGTGGTTCGAGATCAGGCTTTTTTGCAAGCCGTGTTTGGCTTGCGCAAAGGGGAGTTGAGCTCCATCGTGGAAACCGCGGAAGGCTACGTCATCAGCTATATCGATGATGTCCGGGAGGCGGTTGTGCCGAAGTTGGACGCGGTCCGCGAGCGGGTTGTGGCCGATTTTAAAGCCGCGAAGAGTGTTGAACTGGCGCGCGCCGCGGCCGAGTCCGTCCTCAAGAAGGCCAGGGGAAAAGGGTCGTGGCCGGATGGCATCGTGCACCAAGAGTCGGACTACCTGAAACGCGGTGGACCCTCCGGGGCTGTGCCTGCGACGGTTCGTGACCACGCCTTTGCCCGGATCGGCCAGGATGGGTTCCCGGAACAGGTGCTCGCCGTTGATTCCGAGTTTTTTGTCTATCAGGTCCTCGACAGCCGCTTCGGCAAGAACCAGGAGAACGAGGCGCAGCGTGCGAATCTGAAAAAACAGTTGCTGGCCGCACGTGAAAACAAACTGGTATCCAATTGGCTCAGCCAACTGCGCGGCGATGCCAAGATCTGGACCAACAGCGAGATGCTGCAGTGAGGGCGCGATGGGGCCCGGTTGCTGCCGGAAAAGAACACCTGCATTGCCCTCACTGCTCCCCTGCGACTGCCCCCGCGCCGGATAGCAGTCGTCCTTGGAGACCGTTGTTGTGAGCATAATGTCGTCGCTTGCGGGATCCAGCTCGGCAGAGGACACCGCCCGGACCAATCCCGACCTGCAGGCCGTAGCCAACCTGCCGGCTCCTGAGCAGCTCCTCCTGCAGCTCATCTCGGTCATTTATGAACCGGTTTCAACCGCGTTTCTCACCAAGTGCCTAGCTGGCCTCGACCCACCTCCGGTTGCCAACCGACGCCTCGGCGAGGGAGATGTCGGCGATATGGTTGCCCGGCTCCGCCGCAAGGGGCTGCTCAACAGCAAGAACCAGTGTCCGCCGCTCCTTGCTGAACAGCTCACCCGGGAGGCGGTGGCCAGTGGCCGTTTTTCTGGGTTTGTCGCCTTGGTTGAAAAGAGGGCGCCGGTGGACTACCTACACGGTAAGTGGGTGACCCGCTGCTGGCGGGCTCTGCGTCAGTTCCGCATCGGCGTGTACAGCCAGGACTTTGATCGGATCGACGAGGCCCTCAGCTTCCTAGAGGACAGCTGCCAGCCTTACCTGGACACCGAGCCACCGGCGGTGCTGGTGGCCGCCAACGCCTTTGACCCTGTTTGGTTAGGGAGCCTGCCGGCCTCGCTCCAGTTTTTTCTGCTCGACCAAGTGATCCGCCACTCGCTGGAACGACTGGTGCTCTATCCCGACATCCTTGCCTATCTCGAAGACGGCAGGACCATGACCGTGCCCGTGGACGAGCGGGTGCCCTTCCATCGACTGCTGGCCAGCAGCTATCTGCTGCAGGGGCGCCTGACCGCCCTGCGCGGGCTGCTCAAGCGTTTTCCCGAGTCGTTTGCCGCCTCGGGCTTTGCAGGTACGGTTGTGTTCCTCGGCGGCGATACCGACACGGCTCTCCACCTCTACGACGAAGATCTTGCGCAACTGCAGAGCTATGCCGGCAGCGAGCCGAGTTTCTTTTTCGGCATTACCGGTTTGTTCTGCATTTTCGCGCTGCTTGCCCGGGACAGCGAGGGTGATCGAGAGCGGGTCCGCGACGCAGTGGCTATCGTCCAGCGTCGATGCAACGGCTGTCCGGAGGAACTCCCCTTCCGCTTCCTCGACGCTGTGCTGCGTTCGTCGGAAGAAGTCATGCCCGACATGCTCGGGCTCACCGAAAGCCTCATGGCGGACGAGCGCTGTCTTACCTCGCTTGTGGCGATCATGTCGCTCTACTGGATGGGGGTCGAGATCCCGCAGGATTTCCAGGAGGTTCTTCGCCACCTGCACGACCAGGCGATGCGCAACGAGTTTCTTTGGGTGGCCATGGAATCGGCCGAACTGCTCGCCACCCTGGACAACACCCAGGCAGCCATGCGGCAGGCCGCCTCTGACCTGGCCGAGCAGCTCGACTGCCGTTTTCTAACCAACATCATCGCCCCGCACGCTGCCTGGAAGCAGAGCCTGGAGGAGCTCATCGAGGTGACCCGGAGGATGCAGGAGCCGGAACGGACCACCCGGCTCTGCTGGCTGGTCGAGTACCGGAACGGCCACCTCGAGCTGATTCCCAAGGAGCAAAGCAGGTCGCTTACCGGGCAGTGGACCAAGGGTCGTACCATAGCCTTTAAACGGTTGTTTCTCGGTCGCGGGCTTGACTATCTAACCAGCCAGGACCGGGACATCTGTGCCGCCCTGCACCCGGTGGAGGGACACGAGGGCCGCAACAGCGATTACGCCTTTGCCCCCGACAAGGCGTTGCCCGCCCTCATCGGCCATCCGACGGTTTTCCTGCGCCGCTCACCGGACACGCCGGTGGAAATCGTCGCCGGCGAGCCGGAGCTGGTGGTGGAACGTCGCGATGATGCCCTTTTTATCCATTTCTGCCAGGATATCGGCGAGGGCGAGGTGGCGATCTGGCCGGAAACGGCCACCCGATTCCGCATTATTTTAGTTCGCGAAGAACACCGACGGGTGGCCAAGATTACTGGCCGCGACGGCCTGCTCGTGCCTCTGGCAGCCAGCAAAAAAGTGCTTGCCGCCATTGGCAACATTGCCTCGTTTATGACGGTGCACTCCTCCATTGAGGTACCCGGCGAGGGACTCTCCGCTGAGGCGGCGGAGAGCGACTCCACACCCCACGTCCATATCATCCCCTATGGCAGCGGTTTCCGGATCGAGATGTTCGTCCGCCCGTTCAGCCATGGCGGCCCGTACCTCAAGCCCGGTGTCGGTGTGGCCAACCTGGTCACCGAAATCGACGGCCGGCGCTACCGGACCCGGCGTAATCTCAAAATGGAGGAGACCCTGGCTCGGGAGGAGGTCGAGGAGAGCTGTCCGATGCTCGATCTGGCGATCGATTACGAGCAGGAGAACAAGCGGGAATGGCACCTGATGGACCCAGAGGAATGCCTGCAGGTGCTGCTCGAGATTGAAGAGATCAGGGACCGGGTGATCCTGGAGTGGCCGGAGGGGGAAAAGCTTGCCGTCCGCCGCCAGGCCGGGGTCAACCAGCTCAACCTGAACATCCGCACCAGTCAGCAGGATTGGTTTTCTCTGACCGGACAGTTGGAGATCAACCAGGACGAGGTCATGGACCTGAAGGCCCTGCTCGACAAGGTCAGGGAGAGCCGCAGCCGTTTCATCCCCATTGGCGAGGGGCAGTTCCTGGCGCTCACCCAGGAGTTCCGCAACCGGCTTGAGGAGTTGATTCTGTACGGCAACAGTCAAACCGGTAGCGACCATGAGGTGCGCATCCATCCGCTGGCCGCCATTGCCCTCGAGGAACTCACCCACGAGGCCCAGACTACTGCGGACAAAGGCTGGCGGCAGCGGCTGCAGGCCATTGCCGACGCCCAGGAACTGACCCCAGTGGTGCCCTCGACCCTGAAAGCCGAACTGCGTGATTACCAGCAGGAGGGGTTTGTGTGGATGAGCCGGCTTGCGCATCTCGGTGTAGGCGCTTGTCTGGCCGACGACATGGGCTTAGGCAAGACCCTGCAGGCTATTGCCGTGATCCTCAGCCTCGCCCACCAGGGGCCCACCCTGGTGGTCGCGCCGACCTCAGTTTGCCTGAACTGGGCCACTGAGCTCAACCGGTTCGCCCCGACCCTGAACTTTCATATGTTCTCGGAGTTAAACCGCGACGCCCTGATCCCATCCCTGGGCAAATTCGATCTGCTGGTGACCAGCTACACCTTGCTGCAGCAGGAGGTCGAACTGCTGGCCCAGGTGGATTGGCAATCGATCGTGCTTGACGAGGCCCAGGCGATCAAGAACGCGGCCACCAAGCGGTCCAAGGCCGCCATGCGCCTGAACGCCCGGTTTCGGCTGATCACGACTGGTACGCCCATCGAGAACCACCTGGGCGAGTTGTGGAATCTGTTCGCCTTCATTAACCCGGGGCTGCTCGGTACCTGGAAGCAGTTCAACCGCCGTTTCGGCATCCCCATTGAAAGATACCGCGACCGGGAGGCACGACGCACCCTGAAGAAGCTGATCCGGCCGTTCATGCTCCGTCGCCTCAAGTCGCAGGTCCTGGAAGAACTGCCGCCGCGCACCGAGATCACCCTACGGGTGGAGATGGAGCCAGAGGAGATGCGCTTCTACGAGGCGCTCCGTCAGCAGGCCATCGAGAACATCGAGGGCAGCAGCGAGAAGCCCGGCCGACACCTGCAGATCCTAGCCGAGATCATGCGCCTGCGGCGTGCCTGCTGCAACCCGAAGCTGATCAGCGACCAGGTGGACATTCCGTCCAGCAAACTGCAGGTCTTTGCCGAAGTGGTCGAAGAACTGCTCGGCGGCGGACATAAAGCGCTCGTTTTCAGCCAATTCACTGGCCACTTGGCCCTGATTCGGGCCTACCTCGACGAACAGGGGATCTATTACAAGTACCTGGACGGCACCACCCCGGCGCGGGAGCGCCAGCAGCAGGTGGAGGGGTTTCAGGCCGGCGACGGCGACCTCTTCCTCATCAGCTTGAAAGCCGGTGGCCTGGGGCTCAACCTAACCGCCGCCGACTACGTTATTCACATGGACCCCTGGTGGAACCCGGCGGTCGAGGACCAGGCCGCCGACCGTGCGCACCGCATCGGCCAGAAGCGGCCGGTCACGGTCTACCGGCTGGTCACGACTAACACCATTGAAGAGAAGATCGTCCGCCTTCACCAAGAGAAACGCGACCTCGCTAACTCCCTGCTCGAGGGTGCGGACGTCAGTACTCGGATCAGCGCTGAGGAACTGCTCGAATTGATCCGCAGCGCCTAATCGTTTCCCCCCCCTCCCATCCCCTTGAGCGGGGCCATGACGCCGATCAGCCGGGCCGGTAGTCGAGGCAGGCCGCTGATTAACGACACGACCACCGCAGACGCGTAGGGAATGGCCTGGACCGCCAGCATCAGAGTCCAAACCCTGGTGTCCAGCAGGCCAGCGTCTGGCCGGGAGAAGAGTATGCCACCTACGGCCAGGACGAGCGCCGCGGCGAACAGCAGTTCCTCGCGAGCGTCACCTAGAGCCTTGAGAAAGGCATTGGCCTGGGCCTTCTTGGGGGTGCGGAAGAAGCCGATGCGCCGGGTGATGAAGCCGGTGATCATCGCCCGGGCGATGGTGTGTGAGAGAGCCAGGCCAGCCAGCCCGGCGGCCAGGCTCTGCCGGCGGGTGGCTGCCAGTCGGCTCCGGTAGAGAAAAAACATCTTGAGGCTCTTAAAGACAAACAGGGTCAGTGGCAGCGCCGCAAACACCACGTGTGGCGGCGACAGGTGCTTGGGGAAAAAGATCATTCCCCAGGACCAGCCTAGCGCCAGGATGTTGAACAGCATGTTGATGCCGTCGGCGAACCAGGGCAGCCAGCCGGCCAGGAAGTGGTAGCGCTGCCCGCGGGTCAGCCCGGTGTTCTGCAGGCCGAACATGGCCATCATGTGGTGGCGGAGGATGAGGACCGAGCCGTAGGCCCAGCGGAATCGCTGCTTCTTGTAGTCGAGGAAGGTGTCGGGCATGAGCCCCTTGCCGTAACTGCACGGGATGTAGCAGGCCGCATAGCCGCGCTCAAAGATGCGCAGGCCAAGTTCCGCGTCCTCGGTGATGCACCACTCGGCCCAGCCGCCGACCTCATCGAGGACTTGGCGCCGGACCATAGTCATGGTGCCGTGCTGGATGATGGCATTGCGCTCGTTGCGGGTCACCATGCCGATCTGGAAGAAGCCCCGATACTCGGCCAAGCACATGGCCTTGAAGGCGTTTTCCTCACCGTCACGGTAGTCCTGGGGGGCTTGGACGATGGCCATGTTCGCGTCGGCGAACTGCGGCACCAGGGCCCGCAGCCAGTCCGGCTCGACCATGTAGTCACTGTCGATGACTGCCACCACCTCCGCCTCAGGGGCGGTCTCGCGCAGTGTGAAGTTGAGCGCCCCGGCCTTGAACCCAGAGAGCGGGTCGACGTGGAAGAAGCGGAACCGCTCGCCCAGGTGGAGGCAGTGCTCCTGCACCGGTTCCCAGACGGCTGGGTTCGTGGTGTTGTTGTCGATCACCAGCACTTCAAAGTGCGGATAGTCCAGTCGGGCCAGGGCGTTCAGGGTCTGGATCATCATGTCCGGGGGCTCGTTGTAGGCCGGTACATGGATGGACACCATCGGCAGGTCCTGGTCGGCTGTATCCGCTGCCGGCAGCGGCAGGCGCTGCCATTTTTTCGTCCACAAACTCTCAGCCCATTCGTGCGCCTCGGCGAGGATGACGAGGATGGCGCCGATGGCAGCGAGCAGCAGCAGAATGCCCACTACTAGGCTTGAGGTCGTCATGTAGCGGTGCTGGAAGTCGTACACGACCCAGACGGCAAAGGTGGTGATCGCGTAGGCGATCAGCGCCAGAAACCCGCGGCCGCGGTGGAGCAGTCCCTTGCTGTCGCGGAAGAGCAGAAGGAGCAGCATCATCGCTAGGCCGATGCTCATGGCGGCCAGTTCCCGCCACTGGGGAATGTTGATCACCGGCTGGATGAATTCGAACTTGGCTTGGCGTGCTTCATTGTACACGCCCCAGTACGCCCCGGCCTCACCCTCCAGGTCCTTGCCCTTCCAAACCTGGTCAAAGGCCTCCATAAGATAATAGGTGTAGCCGTTCTTCTCGGCCACATCGAGGAAACGTCGCAGGAATTTGGCCTCGTTTGCGGGGCTGGCCACGGCCTGACCACGCGTGCGCCCACCGCTTGGCCAGCCCACCTCACCGATGACGATCTGTTTATCGGGAAAGAGTTCCTGGATCTGGTTGTAGCGGTTGACGCAGTACTCGACCGCCTGATCCACCGAGATGTTTTCCCAGTAGGGCAGCAAATGAATGGTGATGAAATCGACGTGCTCGGCCAGTTGCGGGTACTTCTCCCAGATGTGCGGCGGTTCGGCCAGGCTGACGGGAGCCCACACCGATTTTTTCACTTGGCGGATATGCGCGATCATCTCGTCCACGGTCTGCTCGGTACGGAACAGGGTCTCGTTGCCGACAATCACCCGAACGATGTTGCGGTGGTTTTCCCGGTACACTTTGATCAGTTTTTTGACCTGCTTTTGGTTGGCCTGCGGGTCGTTGCTGATCCATGCGCCGGCAACCACGTTCAGCCCGTGGCCCGCGGCCAGACGGGGTATTTCCGCGAGGGTGCTGTCCACACTGTAGGAGCGGACCGCGTGGGCGCTGCCGGCCAGTAGGACGAGGTCGCTGTCGATCTCGTCCACCGTGGGGTAGACGTCCTCGATGGGCGACTGGCCGCTCCGGAAAGGCGAGAACGAGAAACCCTGGATTTTCGCCGGCCAGGGTGGTTCCAGGTTGGGGGTGTTGACCACTTTCCAGAGAAGGAGGGCAAGACACCCCATAAGGAGGGTGATGATGAGACCGGAACGGTTCATAGTCAATAGTGTGGGTTCGAGGGTTCAACGGGGTGGGGACCGTCACGGCTGAACGGCCAGCTGCCGGAAATTTCACGCTGTATTCGCGTCTCTGGGCCTTGTGGACCTGGGTGCTGCTGGCTGTGGTCTTAAGTTTTTTTGGGCCGGGCTCACGCGGTCGATCAATAGAGTACTTCCCCCAGCCCGTCAAGCGCCTTGTCCGTTCCACTGGCGGGCGGCTAGCGGCACACGGCTGGATAGACGGTGGTTCCTGTCACGTGGCATTATTTGTGCCCCGTTGGCGGGAGGCGAGCCGCGGAATGCGAGACGGCTCGGCGTGGAGGGCGCATAGGCTCTTCCAGGAGTGGATATCCTGCTGCAGCAGGTGCAGGGTGTATCGGTGCAGGGCCTTGAGGGCTTCCCAAGCACCTCGGGCTGGCATCTGCAGCCGGTTGAGCCGTTCCTGGCCGGCACGCTGTGCCTGGGCCAGAAACTTCAGGGTCTGCACCGACAGCCGGCTACCCGCGGCGGCGGCATTTGGCTGACAGAGGCTGCAGAGCAGCGAGCCGTTGCCAGGGAGCAGCAGGAAACTTTGGCCCGGGCCGACGGCCTGCCCGCAGTGGCCGCACTGGTGCAGTTCCGGGCGGTAGCCGGCGGCGTCGAGGAGCAGCAGGTGAAAGAGGGCCGCGGTTTTCGCTACAGCCTCGCCCCGGTCGAGCGAGTTCAGGGCCCACAGCAGTAGGGTGAATATTCTCTTGTCCGGGTCGTTGTCGCGGGTGAACCGCAAGGTGAGCTCGCACAGGTAGGCGGCTGCCACATACCGGGGGTACACGGTTCGCAAGGACAGGTGAGCGCGAAGCAGTTCAGCCTCGGCGATGATGTACAGACCCGACGCACTGCGTGGTGGCCGGCAGAAGAGCTGTAGCAGGGAAAATTCTTCGAGCTTGTTCACGAACCGGCGCGTGCTCTTCTTCGCTCCGTTCGCGAGGCCGGTTACCCGGCCGAGTTCTCGGCTGTAGCAGGTGACCAGTTCGTCCGCCTCGCCGTGATCGGCGACCTTTAAAACAATGGCGCAGGTGCTGCGCACGGTCATGGAGCAATCGAATCGGCCGGCAACTGGAGGATGTGACGGCCGTCGAGGGCGATGGGGAAGGGGAGTGACGCCCCGTTCAGGCGCAGTTCGGCGCTGTCGGGCTGAAAGAATTCGACGCGCAGTTGCCGTTCGGCCGACCAATTGGCGTTGGTGTTTCTGCTGTACGTCTGCTGCAGGGATTTGTTGTCGTCCATCGTTACTACCACCTGGACGTCCTTAAGAAAGTGGACTGAGAGGTTCAGTGCCTGGTGCGGCCCGCCGTTACTGGTGGCGGGGTCGGCCGGGTGAAAGGCCTGGTTGGTCGCGGGGGTCGAGTTCCATAGCCGCTCGGTGAAAAAGGCGAAGGGGTTCCAGGAAGTGGACAGGCAGAAGAGGGTGAACGACAGCACGATGACCAGCAACATGGCTAGGGCCACGGCCGCGGAGGAGACATGGGACGGCTCGGAGAGTTTTTTTGGCAGAAGCGAGAACCCAGCCAGGTTCTGATGCGCGGATGACTGCGCGCTACGGCCCTGGTAGCGCTCGAGCAGAAACTGCGCGGCAGCTTGCGGTCCGTCCAGACCAAGGTGGGTGGCGTAGAGAACGACCATGCCTCTGGCAAAGGGGTCGGCGGGGAGCCTTTCATAGGCCTGCGCCTCAATGGCCCGCAGGTTGGCGAGAGATACTTTGGTCGCCTGGGAGACAACCTCGAGGTTGAGTCCCTGGTCCTCACGCAGTTGACGAAGGCGGTCGCCAAGCGAGTGCTGCTCCTCGGGCTCGCCGGCCGGGATATCATGAACGGTCATGGGTGTTGGTCTCAATCGGGTGGTGTCGGTGGACGGCGCTAGTCCGTCCGCGCGGCGGTGACGACTGCAGGAGAAGGGCCGCGGTCGGTCGGGTGGACTAAAGGATTTGAATGTAGGCCTTTTCGCGGATGCCCTTCAACCACTCCTTGAAACGCTGTTCATTCTCCTGTCGGGCAAGTTTCTCGCGGATCTCATCCTGCACAGCTTCAAAGGGTTTGTGGGCGACGGTTGCGTCGCCGTCGCCGGCGAGGATCATAAAAATCTGGAAACTGTCGTTCTGTTCAACGATGTCACTGATTGCGCCGGGCTTCAGTCCGGCCACGACGGTACGGATTCGGCTGGCCAGTTCCTCTTCTTTAAAGGTCCCCAGGTCGCCGTCGTCGCTAGCCGTGGGCAGATCCGAGTACTGTTTCGCTAGTTTTCGAAAATCCTCTCCAGCCAGGGCCAGGGTACGCACCTGCTCGATCCTGGCCTTGGCCTCCTCGCGACTGCGAACGCTGCCGGCACGATCAGGCACATCCCACAGGCTGCCGATCTGCAGGAGGTGGTCGCCCGCGTCGCCCGCCTGTCCTGTGTAGTGGGTGTTGTAATACTCGCGCACCCGCTCCTCGCTGATAATGATCTTGGCGCGGACCTCGTGGTTGATGAGCCGGGAACTGAGGATCTGCTCGCGCAGGTCTTCGCGATACAACTTCTCGCTCATGCCCGCACCGGCGATCTCCTGGCGGAACTGCTCCAAGGTTGCCTGGTTATTCGCCAGGAGGCGCTGCAGGGCGCTCTCCACCTCCTCGTCACTCACCACGAGGTTGAGCCTGTTCGCCTCCTGGACGACCAGCTTTTTATCAATGAGTTTTTCGATGATGGTCCTTCGCACCTGGGCCATGACCTCGCTGAGTTGCTCCGGGGGTGTTTCCTCGGCCACCTTCTGAAAGATAGGCGTGCCCACTTCGTTGACCTCGGAAAGGGTGATGGTGTCGTCGTTGACCACCGCGACGCTGCGGTCAACGACGCTGGCCATCGTGAAGGCTGGGAGGGCGACGAGCAGGATAAGCACACAGAGCGGCAGGGTTCGGGCGGTCATGATAGCTGTACACAGAAGGGAGAGAGGGGG
>JAVEYP010000006.1:0-14262 GCA_034003445.1 Desulfobulbus sp. | reverse complement strand
CTCGCTGAGCTGGTTTTTGACGGTGTCCATCTCACCCGTGCGAGTGGCGAGTTGTTCTTTCAGTTCCGCGGCGGTCGCAGCCTTTTCGTCAGCCATTTGTCTGGTCTGAGCGAGTTGCTCGTTGGCTGTTTGGAGTTTGGCCACAGTCTCGCTGAGCTGGTTTTTGACGGTGTCCATCTCACCCGTGCGAGTGGTGAGCTGTGCTTTCAATTCCGCCGCGGTCGTCGCCTGTTCACCGGCTGCCTGCTTGGCCTGGGCCAGTTGGTCAGCAGTGGTCTGCAGACCGACAGCTGCCTCGTCCAACTGCTGCTTGAGCCCTTCAACAGTATCAGTACGTTTATCGAGTTGCTGGCGAAGCTGCGCCTTGGCCGCGGCCTCTCGCTCTCGCAGTGCCTGCCTGGCCGCGCCGCTAGTAGCCTTCTGTTCGTCTAGGGCAGCCTGCAGCTGTGCACTTTCGGCCCGCGTGGTCGCTAACTCGGCAGTCAGCTTTTCCTGGCCGGTCACAAGGGCACTGATTTGCTTGTTGGCCTCGGCCAGCTGTTTGTCTCTGGTGGCGACATCGGCTACCTCGCTCTCGTTCCGCTCGCTCAGCTTACGGTACCTGGTGGCAATCGCTTCCTGCGCGTCGAGCAGCTGGCGGATCTGCTGTTCCTTGTCTGCCAGTTCCTGCTGCAGGGGTTGGAGTTGCGCAGTAGTCACTGTTTGCGCCGCCGATTGCTGGACGACTGCTGGAGATGTATCCGCCTCCGGCTGAGGGGGCGTTGACCGTTTTTCCAGAGCAGGGCTTTTCACTGGTTGCGGCGCGGTGATCGCCGGCTGTCGTTGATTAGCGGTGGGCACCGCGTTCTTGAGTATGCGGCTGTGGTAGGAGGCGATGAGAATGTAGGCCGCGATACCCAGAAGTGAGAGGAGAACGAAACGAATTTTCATGGCAGTCTGTGGCTGAGGTTGGCAGGGTCAGGGTTGGGTGTCAGCTTCGGCACCAAGCCGTCAACAGGGTTTGAGGAACAGGGTGGACAGAGGCGGCAGCACCAGCGAGAGGGTGTGCTCCATGGTATGACATTGTTCCGCCCGGGTGGTGCAGACCGGGCCGTTGCCGACCCCGCCACCCGCGTAGACCGACTGGTCGGAGTTGATCAGTTCGCGGTAGTCGCCGCCTCTGGGTACGCCAATGCGGTAGGCATCGCGCACCACTGGGGTGAAGTTGCTCACCACAACGACGAAGTCCGCGGGGTCTCTGGCGTAGCGGATGAACGACAGGACTGAGTTGTCCGAGTCGTTGGCGTCGATCCAGGAGAAGCCGGTCGAGTCGAAATCGCCTTGATAGAGGGCGGGTTCGTCCTGGTAGACCAAGTTGAGGTCGCGCACCAGCCGCTGCAGGCCCTGATGACTGGGCGCGTTCAGGGCCCCCCACTCCAGGCCAGTGTCATGGTTCCATTCCTGCCACTGGCCGAACTCGCAGCCCATGAAGAGGAGCTTCTTGCCAGAATAGCCCCACATGAAGCTCAAGTAGGCGCGTAGGTTTGCGAATTTTTGCCACTCATCACCGGTCATCTTGCCCAGTAATGAGCCTTTGCCGTGTACCACTTCGTCGTGACTGAGTGGTAGAACGAAGTTCTCGTGATACGCATAGATCATGCCAAAGGTCATCTGGTTGTGATGGTAGCCACGGAACAGACTGTCCTTGGTCATGTAGCTGAGGGTGTCGTGCATCCAGCCCATGTTCCATTTGAGGCTGAAACCGAGGCCGCCGAGGTACGTGGGCCGGGAGACCATGGGCCAGGAGGTCGACTCCTCAGCGATGGTGAGCACGCCCGGGAACACGCCGTGCAGCACCTCATTGGTTTTCTGCAGGAAGCTGATCGCCGCCAGGTTCTCTCGACCGCCGTACTCGTTGGGGATCCAGCCCCCCTCCTTGCGCGAGTAGTCGAGGTAGAGCATGGAGGCCACGGCGTCTACGCGCAAGCCGTCAATGTGGTACTTGTCGATCCAGAACAGCGCGTTGGAGATGAGGAAGGAGCGTACTTCGTTGCGGCTGTAATTGAAGATCAGCGTGCCCCAGTCCTGGTGCTCACCCTGCAAGGGGTTGGCATGCGCGTACAGCTGGGTGCCGTCGAACAGGTTGAGGCCGGCGCCGTCCTTGGGGAAATGGGCTGGTACCCAGTCCAGGATCACGCCCAGACCGGCGGCGTGACACTGGTCGACGAAGAACATGAAGTCTTCGGGCGTACCGAAGCGGCTGGTAGGGGCGAAGAAGCCGAGCACCTGGTAGCCCCAGGAGCCGTCGAATGGGTACTCGGCGATGGGCAGCAGTTCCAAATGGGTATAGCCCATCTCCTTGACGTAGGGGATGAGGGTGGCAGCCAACTCGCGGTAGCTGAGATACCGCTGCCCCCACTTTGGATCGGCCTCGCGGCGCCAGGACCCGAGATGCACCTCGTAGATGGAGATTGGTCCGTCCAGGGGTTGCTGGCTGGCACGGTTGGCCACCCAGTCGGCGTCCTGCCATTGGTAGCGGTCAAGGTCGGCGACGACCGAGCCAGTGCGCGGCCGCTCTTCCATGAAAAAACCGTACGGGTCGGCCTTGTCGATTCCCTGCAGGTCCTGGGTGGTGATGCGGTACTTATACACGGAATACTCGGGCAGACCGGGGATGAACAGCGACCAGATGCCGGCGTCCGAAGAGTGCATCGGGTGGGCGGCCGGGTCCCAGCCGTTGAAGTCACCGACTATCGCGACCTGCCGGGCGTTGGGCGCCCAGACAGAGAACACCGTGCCTTCTTCTCCAGAGAAGTTCACGAGGTGGGCGCCGAGTTTTTCGTAGGCTCGTTCGTGGGTGCCTTCACTAATCAGGTAACGGTCGAAGTTGCTAAACCAGTCAGCGGGGACGGCCTTGCCGGCGAGAATGGGTCGTTTCATTGCGGAGTCGTGCCTCCTGCGAGGTGAATCAAAGAGGTAAAAACAGCGTGTAACGTACCGCATGCACCAGTGAATGTCATGGGGAAAGAGCAGCCTTGTCTTGGTCTGGGGCCGTTGCCTGCTCGGTCCTGCTGCTGGTGTCAGGGCTCGGAGCCATTGAGCCGGCGGTCTCCCGGCGACCTCTGTTGCGCAGCCGCGTAAAGAATCGGTGGACGAGCAGATAGGTGAGCAGGCCGGTGGGCAGGGCCAGTACTAGACCGCCCGCGAGCATCACCAGCAGGGCGTCAGCCCCCATGTCGGCCAGCGCCTGGAGGCTGTCCACCAGCCCCTTGCGGTGGAGTTGCTCGAGAGTGTCACGCAGTCTTTCCCAATCGAGCCGGCCAGGCAGAAGGTATTCCCCGATCTTCCAAGAGAGCCAGTACTGCGGCACCAGGGTGAGGGGATTACTGATCAGTGTGGCGGCAAGTATGCCGGCAATGGGATTGCTCCGGCAGGCCAGGGTGGTGGCGAGGATGAGCACGGTGTGCAGGGGGATGGTGGGAGTGATGCCGATGGCAGCGCCGAGCGCGGCACCCAAGGCCAGCGAATGGGTCGAGCCCTGCAGCCGTTTGAAGCGGTGGAAACGGTCGCGGATGGCGAGCGGCAGCGTCATGGCAGCGGCCGACTCAGCGGTTGCGCTTATTGAGGAGTTTTTTGTTGCGCCGTTTCTGTTGAAACTTCAAGGTCAACTTGTGCACGACGACATAGGTAAGCGCAGCGGTGGGAACAGCGAGGACGAGCCCTCCGGAAAGCATCACCAGAATGGCGTCCCCGCCAAGGTGCTGGATGAGGTGCAGGTTGTCCAGGATGCCGTTTTCTCTGATGTGTGCGACCGTTGTCTGGATGCGCTCCCAGCTGAGCCGGCCGGGCAGAAGAAAGTTACCGATCTTCCAGGAAAAATAATACTGTGGGACAAAGGTGAGGGGGTTGCTGTAGACCGTAGCTGCGATAATGCCGGCAACCGGATTGACTCGCAGCAGCAGGGTGAAGATCAGGGTTAGGACGTTGTTTAAGGGCAAGGTCGGAGCAATGCCAACAGCTGCGCCGGTGGCGGCTCCAAGGGCGATCGAGTGGGGGGAGCCGCGCAGGCGCATGAAGCGCAGCACATAATAACGGAGGGGTCGAGGAACGGCCATGATGGAATAACTAAGGGTTGACTACAAGACCGGGGACGCCTTTACCAGTAGTGCCAGCTGCCGGTGAAATAGACAAAGAGCGCGAGGCCGATGTTGGTGACTGCATGGGCGGTGACGCAGCTGATTAGATCCCGGCGGTTGATCCACAGCAAGGCCATGAGCAACCCATAGGCAATGGCTGCCGGCCATTCGTTCAGGGCGTGGCCGGAGGTGAAGGCCAGCACCGAAAGCAGCACCGCGAACCAGCTCCAGCCTCCGGGTTCGACCTCGTTGATTGACCGCTGGTCAAGCGCGGTGTGCAGCGGTTCGCGCGCCCGGTTTTGCCACGCCCGATGCCATTGCAGGGCAAATCGGAGGACAAAGCCCCGCATCATCAACTCTTCGAAGAGCGGCACCATCAGCCCGGCGCTCAGCAGACGCAGCGCAAAGGCGTGTCGTGACCAAGGCTCGGCTTCAGCGGCGGAGACAAAGGGGTGGAGCAGGCCGATCCACAACACCAGACCGACTAAGCCCGCCCCAGTGCCGACCAGGATTGAGCCGCCCAGCAACCGCGGGCCGCGCAGGGAGCAGTACCAGCGCCAAGCCCAGACGAGCAGTAGGGGGACGACGACAAGTCGCAGCAGGTAGCTCGCCTCTGCGGAGAGGTACTCCCGTGGGATCGAGGCGAGGCCCACGTAGGCCAGGTACGGCGCGGCATAGGGCAGAATCAGCTGGCGGTTGGTGATCATTGGCGATGCGGCGCGGTGTGATCCGTGGCTCAGGGGGCGGGCGGGCGGAGTTCGTGTTTAGGTTCTGCCTGCGCCTCCGCTTTTTCCCTCTTGCGGGTGCGTAACACATCAAGCACGGCCCAGAGCAGCAGCACCCCGGCGGCGATGCGGTTGAACAACTGATGTTGGAGCATTTCCGAATTGTCGGTCAGCCAGCCGTCATAAGCGCACCAGATGCCGAAGCCGGCCAGGATCGCGGGGAACACATAGGGGCTCAGCTGCGGCGGGGTGGGTCTGCGGTCACTCATGGGCGCTTCTCCTGGTTAACTGGGGTGGTTGGGGATGGCAGGTGCGCGGAAGGTTGGCAAAGCTGAGTGAGACCCCGCGTGAGGTCGACAAAACCTTCAAGACTCAGGGTTTCCGCCCGCACCGACGGGTCGATGCCTGCACTGCGTACCGCCTCGGCAAGCCGGCTCCGGTCGCCGCCCGGGACGATGCCGGTCAGGCCGTTGAGCAGGGTCTTGCGGCGCTGGCCAAAGACGGCGTGCACGATTCGGGTGAACAGGACGCGGTCAAATTCAGCCAGCCCCGTCACCCGCTGCGGCACCGGCTGAAAGGTGATACGTACTACCAGCGAGTTGACCCGGGGCCGGGGGTGGAACTCGGCCGGGCTGACCGACAGCAGCGGCCGCACCTCGGCGCAGGCAGCGAGCAACACGGTGGGCACGCCGTATTCCTTGCAGCCGGGGCTGGCCATCAGTCGCACGGCCACTTCCTCCTGGAGCATGACCACGGCACTGTCGATATGTTCCGCCTGATCGATCAAGCGGAACAGGAAGGGTGTGGAGATCGAATACGGCAGGTTGGCAACGATTTTCAGCCGCTGGCCTGTTGGGACGAGCCCGGGCAGGTCGACCTTGAGCACGTCGGCATGCATCAGTTCCACGTTGGCAGGCAGGTCCTGTTGCTTTTCGTGCAAGCGCACGATCCCTGAATCCGCCTCCAGGCCGATCACCCGGGCTACGGCGACGGCAAGCGGTCGGGTTAGAGCACCCAGGCCGACGCCAACCTCAATCACCGTGTCGTCGGGTTGCAGGCCGGCCAAGTCGACGATACGACGCGGGACGCGTTCGTTGACCAGAAAGTTCTGACCGAGCTTTTTGTTGGGGGCCAGCCCCTGGCGGTTGAGCAGCTGGGCTGTTGGAACGCGAGTCATAGTCAAATAGTTGAGCGGCGAGCGGGAGTAAGCGTCGGCATCGGCAACGAGCAGGAGACCGGCGAGGAACTGGTGGTAGCCGGCTACTCCGATCATGGCCGCATTGTCGGTGCAGTAGACCGGGGCTGGCAAGAACAGTTCCAGCTCTTGTTCGGCACAGCGATCGGCCAGCGCTTTTCGCAGACGGGGGTTGGCGGCCACGCCACCGCCGAGGACCGCTCGGCGGTGGCCGGTCCGCTGTATCGCGAGCAGGGTCTTGTCCACCAGGACCTCGACCACCGCTTCCTGGAACGAGGCGCAAATGTCGTTGACCGGCAGAGGACCGCCGCTGCGGCGCAGACGAGCCACGGCCGTAGCCACTGAGGTCTTCAGCCCGCTGAAGCTGAAATCCAGGCTGCCTTCGCCCATTCGGGCCCGAGGGAAGGCGATGGCGGTCGGGTCGCCCGCCGCAGCCAGTTGGCTGACTACCGGCCCACCCGGATAGCCGAGGCCGAGCAGCTTGGCCACCTTGTCGAAGGCCTCGCCAGCCGCGTCGTCGCGGGTGCGTCCCAGACAGGTGAAGGTGAGTGGGTCTTCGACTGCAAACAGTGAGGTGTTGCCGCCGGAGACGATCAGGGCGGTGTAGGGAAAGGAGGGCGGCCGCTCTTCCAGCAGGCACGAGAGCAGATGGCCGGCCATATGATCGACCCCGACCGCGGGCAGGCCGCGCACCAGGGCCAGGGCCTTGGCAAAGGTGAAGCCGACCAGCAACGAGCCGACCAGTCCAGGTCCCTGCGTGGCGGCGATCAGGTCAATGTCGTCCAGCTTCGTGCCGGCCCGGGCCAGGGCCCGGTCGACCACCGGCCTGATCATTTCGATGTGTCGCCGTGAGGCCAGTTCCGGAACGATGCCACCGAAGCGGGTATGGATCTCGTCCTGACTGCTGATCACAGAGGAAAGTACCCGTTGGTTGGCGTCGACAACGGCGGCCGCAGTGTCGTCGCAAGATGTTTCGATGGCCAGGATGTGCATGCGCCGCAGGTTGCAATAGGTCGGGTTCAGTGGTATCAGTAACGGCTTGCCGCCATCCGTGCGGATGGGTGGGCGGCCCAGGAAAAATAGACCATACCCGATGATACACGAAATGACCAGTTCAGCCGCGGACGAAAACACCCTGACCGATCTCTTTTCCCGCACCATCTCCTACCTGCGCCTCAGCCTGACCGACCGCTGTAACCTGCGCTGCCGCTATTGCGTCGGTGAGGACGAGGCCAGTGGCGGCTTGGTCTGGCTCAGCCACGAGGAACTGCTGACCTACGAGGAACTGCTGCGGGTGGTTCGGGTGGCGGTTGGTATGGGCATCACTAAGGTGCGTCTCACCGGCGGCGAACCGTTGGTACGCCGGGGTGTGCTCGGTTTTATCCGTGAGCTGACCCGGATCGAAGGCTTGGACGATGTCCGTCTGACCACCAACGGCGTACTTTTGGCCCAGTCCGCTGCCGCGCTGCGTACCGCCGGGGTGACCAAGGTGAATGTCAGCCTCGACTCGCTCAGGCCCGAGCGGGTGGCCGAGATAAATGGAGTTGACTGTTTTGCCGCGGTCTGGCGGGGTATCCAGACAGTGCTCGCTCTCGGCTTTGCCTCGGTGAAGGTGAACATGGTGGTTATGCGGCACATCAACGACGACGAGGTTCTCGATTTTGCCCGCCTGACCCAGCACCTGCCCCTACAAGTGCGCTACATCGAGTTTATGCCCATTGGTTCGTCTAACCGCTGGACCGAGGACACCTGCGTTGGCAGCGACGAGATCATGGAGCGTATCGCCTCCCTGGGCCAACTCATACCCCAGGAAGAAGTGCGCAGCGACGGCCCGGCGAGGGTGTTCCGGCTGGCCGGAGCGGTCGGCTCGCTCGGCTTTATCAGCCCGATTAGCCATCATTTTTGTGACCGCTGCAACCGTCTGCGCCTGACCTCGAACGGCAGCCTGCGCTCCTGTCTGCTCCACGACGACGAGGTCGATCTGCGCGCTGTGCTCCGTAGTCCGTCCTGCGAGGATGCGACCATTCGCGCGGCCCTGCTTACCGCCATTCGGAACAAGCCCCAGGGTCATCATCTACGCGAGCGGCTGGCCAGCGGTGGAGACTGTCACGGCCGCATGTCGCGTATCGGCGGCTAGACCTCAGGCCGTTTAACCCCGGCCGAACCCAGGGACGGCCAAGCGCTGTTCAATCCGCTGGAGGAGAAAGCTCGCCAGAGTCACTAGGCCCAGGTAGTAGAGGCCGATCACGGCGAACACCTCAGTGAAGCGGAAGTACTCGGTGGCAATAGTCTTGCCCTCACCGGTGAGTTCCATGCAGGTGACCACGTAGGCCAGTGACGAGTATTTGATCAGGTAGACGATTTCGTTGCTGCAGCCGTGCAGCGCCCGACGGACTGCCTGCGGAAGGATGATCCAGCGGATGGTCTGCCAGTCGGTAAATCCCAGGGCTTGGGCGCCGAAGTACTGCCCCTGCCGGATGGAGAGCAAGGCGCCGCGCATGTACTCCGATTGGTAGGCGCCGCTGCACAGGATAAATCCTGTGACTGCAGCCGCATAGGGACTGAGCGAGATGCCGATGCCGGGCAGCCCAAAGTAGAGCACGAACAGCTGCACGACCAGCGGTGTGCCGCGGAACACGGCGGCGTAGGCGTCGCCAAGCCGGCGGCTCCAGACCGGGCCGAACACCCGTGCGGCGCCGAGCAGGACGCCCGTTGCCAGCCCGCCCAACGCGGATGGAACGATCAGGGCGAGGCTGATGAGCAGGCCATGGTTGAGGGCGGCGAACAACTCCTGGTGGAAGGGCGATAGGCTAAGCATCAGCGGCCTCCCTCGGCCAGGTCGCCCAGCCGGTTGCAGAACACCCGACTGCGGCTGGTGCAGCCGGGCGCCATCAGGACGGCGGGCGAGCCCTGTTCGACGATGGTGCCGGCCTCCATGAACAAAATCTCATTGGCGAGGTTGGCGATGAGGCCGATCTGGTGGGTGGCCATGATCATGGTCATGCCCTGGCTGGCCAGGGAGCGAATGACCGTGATCACCTCACCAATCAGTTCCGGATCAAGCGCCGAGGTCGGTTCATCAAGGAGCAGCGCCCTCGGGTCCAGGGCCAGCGCCCGGGCGATGGCCACCCGCTGCTTCTGGCCGCCCGAAAGCTGGGCCGGGTAGAGGCTGGCCCAGCTGTCGGTCAACCCAACCTGGGCCAGTTCCTGTTCGGCGCGCTCCTCAGCGTTCCGTCTGGCCAGCCCCTTGACCCGTCGCAGCGCCACGGTGATGTTGTCGCGGGCGGTCAAGTGATCGAACAGATTAAAATCCTGGAAGATCATGCCCACCTGCTGGCGCAGCCGGTACAGTTCTCGCCGGTTGGCCAGGTCGATGGGTTCCCCGTCGAGTTCGATAGTCCCCGTGTCTGGGGTAACCAGACAGTTGAGGCATTGCAACAGGGTCGATTTGCCGCTGCCTGAGGGCCCGATGAGCACTTTGATCTCACCCTTGGCAAGACACAGGCTGACACCCTTGAGGATGCGGTTGGGGCCGAAGCTTTTCTCCAGATTGGCGACGCGCAGGACGGGGGGAGCAGGGTCGATCATTGCGAACCGTGTTGGCTATAGCCCGGGATGCGCAGCTTCTTTTCCAAATGCTTGAGGGTTGCAAGCCCCAACCAAGTGAGCAGGAAGTAGAGCAGACCAGCGGTGAGATAGAGCGGCAGGTGCTGGTAGGTGCGCGAGGCCACGAACTGCGTACGGGCCATGATCTCGGGCGCACCGATGACAAAGGCCAGAGCCGAATCCTTGAGCACGATCGAGTATTCGTTTGACCAGGCCGGCAGGGAAAGACGCAAGGCCTGGGGCAGGATGATTGAGCGAATGGCCTGCAGGTCGCTCATCCCCAGCGCGCTGGCCGCGCGGAATTGGCCGTGGGGTAGGGCGAGGATCGCCCCGCGAAAGATGTTGGCCTGGTAGGCGCCGGTGGTCATGCCGAGCACCAAGGCCGCGGAGAGGAGGGCGTTGACGCTCAGGCCCAGCCAAGTGAACAGGCCGAAGTAGAAGAGAAAGAGCAGGGCCAGCACCGGTACGCCGCGAAAAAACCACACATACAGGCCGAGCAGAAATCGTACCGGCCGGCGGCCGTACACCAGCCCAACGGCGATGACCACGCCCAGCACAAGCCCGACGAGCATGGCGAGGCTGACGATGAGTGCGGTGTTGAGTGTGCCGGCGAGCAGGTAGGGCAGGCTGTCGGCGATGACGGCAAGGCTGGTCGGCATGACGGGAAACGGTTTAGGTGCTGCTGGCCGCGGGGTCCGTGGGCCGGAGCAGCTCTAATGGGCGGGACCGCCCGCCCGCCAACCTCATTTTTTCAGCTCGTACTTGTTGATGAGCGTCTGCCACTCGGGTGAAGCCATCAGTTCCCGCAGGCCGGCGTTCACCTTGTCGAGGAGTTCGCGGTCCTCTTTGCGTACTGCGTAGCCGAATTCCTCGTCTGGCATGCCATAGGGGCCAAGTATTTGCACCTCTTTGCGGGCAAGGGCGTCCTTGGCGGGAGCGTCATTCATGGCTGCGGCATCGATGCGGCCGTTGAGGAGGTCCTCCACCGCCAGCGGCGACGAGTTGTAGTAGCGCAGGGTGAAGTTGTACCCTTTGGCCGCTGCCTCCTCCTTGAGCCATTTGGCCTCCGGGGTGCCCTGCTGTACGCCGATGGTCTTCTTGCTGTTTTGCAGTTCATCCAGCGTCAGGGACGAGTCTTTTTTGACCACCATCACTTGCTTGATCACCCAGTAAGGAATGGTGAAGCTGACCTGCTGGGCGCGGGTCGGGGTGATGCTCATGCCTGAGGCGATGACGTCGATCTTTTTGGTGAGCAGGCTGGTGATGATGCCGTCCCACTCGATGGGTTGGTGGCTGATGGCCACGCCCAGGTCGCGGGCAATCAGGGTCATGGCTTCGACATCAAAGCCGCTGGGGGTTCCGGTCTTGTCGACAAAGGCAAAGGGTGGGAAGTTGGCGTCGATGCCATTGACCAAGGTGTCGGCGGCCGGAACCTCGCCACCAGCCAGCAACAGGACGGCGAGCAGAAAGGGCAAAATTTTGCGGATCATGGGTAATTCCTCGTGGTGTGGGAGAGGTTGGGTATCAGCGCGAACGGCCGGTTCGCGCTGATTTATAGTGAAAAGCCCAGGCGGTGTCAACGGGATTTACGGCCCGCCCATGAGGTTGGTGTAGCCGACCCGGCTCAGCCTTGGCGACGCTGTTCGAGCTCGTCCCAGCGGTCATAAAGCTGCTCGGTCTTTGTCTGCAATTCCTGCTGTTCTTCCCAGCAGCGGTGGAGCTGGACCGGATCGGTCATCACCTTGGGCGAAGCCATGAGCGCCTCCACCTCAGCCAGCCGGGCCTCTGCCACGAGGATCTGCCCCTCCATGCCCTCGTATTCGCGCTGGTCCAGGTAGGAGAGCCGGCCGGGCCTGGCAGCGGTCGAACTGCTAGTGGCGGCAGGTGGCGGGGCGGCACGCACTTTTTTCAGCGCGGCCTGCTCCTGTTGCTGGAGGGCTTCCAGCCATTGCTCGTAATCGGCAAAATAGTCCCAGCCGCCCTGGCCGTCAAAACCGAGCACAGCGGTACAGACCTGGTCAAGCAGGAAGCGGTCGTGGGTGACGAGCACGAGCGCACCGGGAAATTCGCTCAGGCTCTCTTCGAGCACGTCCAGGGAAGGAATGTCGAGGTCGTTGGTGGGCTCGTCGAGCAGCAGGATGTCGGCCGGCCGCAGCATCAGCCGGGCGAGGAGGATGCGCGCCTGTTCGCCGCCAGACAGTCTTTCTACCGGCGTTTCCAGCTGGTCCGGGCGGAACAGAAAGCGTTTCGCCCAGCTAACCACGTGCACGCTCTGCCCCTGGTAGACGACACTGTCGCCGTCTGGGGCCAGGGCACGTCGCAGGGTGGCGGTAGTGTCCAGTTGTTCGCGGCGCTGATCGAAACTGACGATGCGCACCTTGTCGGCGAGTTCGATGGTCCCTCGGTCGGGTGGAAAGCCGTTCGGGTCGCCGGCCTCAGCAAGAAGCTGCATCAGGGTGGACTTGCCGCTGCCGTTGCGGCCGAGCAGGCCGAGCCGCGTGCCCGGGCCAAGGGTAAGGTCAAGCCCAGCAAACAGTGGTGACCCGCCATAGCCTTTTTCCAGACCGGTGGCGGTGAGCAGTTTTTTCGTTTTCCGGCCCGTGCCGTCGAAGCTGATGCCCACCTGGCCGGCAGAGCGGTTGCGCTCGCGCACCCCTGTGAATTCCTCCTGCAGCCGTCCCGCCTCCTCCACCCGGTAGCGAGCCTTGGTGGCGCGGGCCTTGGGACCGCGGCGCAGCCACTCGGTCTCCTGCCGCAGCCGGTTAGCCAGCCGTTCCTCCAAATTCTGTCGCTGCACCAGAAAGTCCGCTTTTTTTTCGAGGAAGTCCGCGTAGCTGCCGTTCACCTGAAACGACCCTTCGGGGTAGACCGGTGCCAGCTCTATCACGCGGTTGGCTGTGTTTTCGAGGAAACGACGGTCATGGCTGACTATGAGCAGGGCGGCCGGCCCGTCGGCTGACGGAGCCAGCAGCAGGTCCTCCAGCCAGAGGATGCCCTCTATGTCCAGGTGGTTGGTCGGCTCGTCCATGATGAGCACGTCCGGCCGACCGACCAGGGCCCGACACACCGCCAACCGCTTACGCCAGCCGCCGGACAGCTGTTGCACCGGTTCCTGCGGGTCGTCGAAACCGGCCCGGCCAAGGATGGCGAGCACCCGGCTGTAACGCTCGGCTTCGTCGAGATGGTGGCCTGTTGTTGCCGCAAGGAGGTTGTCGGCGCAGTTCGCCTCCTCGTCAAAGCGGTCCTCTTGGGCGAGGTAGGCGGTGCGCGCCAATTTCTGGAGGGAAACCGTGCCGCTGTCGGCCGACTCCAGCCCGCAGAGGATGCGCAGCAGGGTCGACTTGCCCGAGCCGTTTGGCCCGATCAGGCCCACCCGGTCGCCGCGTTCCACGGTCAGGCGGACGCCGGTGAACAAGGTCTGGGCGCCGAAGGCCTTGGCCAGTCCCTGGCCGCTAAGGAGAGCGCACATGATGATGCCAGCGCGGCGGCCCTAGGCGATGGTGCCGTTGAGGCCGATGTCATCGGCCCGCGGGTAAGAGCCGAGCAGTTCGAAGTGTGCGCAGATCTGCCGGAGGATGTTGCACGCCTCGTAGATCACCGGATCTTCGATGTGGCCGATCATGTCGAGGAAGAACATATACTTCCACTGCTTGTCCTTGGTCGGGCGGGACTCGATTTTGGCCAGGTCGATATTTTTTGCGGAGAGGATGGTGAGGATCTCGTTGAGCGCACCGGGCCGGTTAATCAGGCCGATGAGGATCGAGGTCTTGTCGCAACCGCTCTTTTTCGGTGACTTTCGGCCGATTACCAGGAAGCGGGTGGTGTTGCCCTGGTAGTCCTCAATGCCCGGGACCACGACTTGCAGGCCGTAGGTGCTGATCGCCAGCGAACTGGCGATGGCGCCAATGTTCGGGTTGTTGGCCGCCATCTGGGCAGCGGTGCCGGTGGAGAACACGTCCAGCGTGGGGATCTTGGGCAGGTTCTTGCGCAGCCAGTTGCGACACTGGGCGAGTGGCTGGGAGTGGGAGGCCACGGTCTGGATATCCTCAATGTTCCCCGAGCGGCAGACGAGGTTATGAGAGATGGCCAACTGGATTTCGCCGCAGATCTGCACCTTGTACTTAAGGAAGGCGTCCAGCGAGTAGGTAACAGCCCCTTCGATAGAGTTCTCCACAGGCACAATGCCGTACTGCACCCGTGCCTTCTCCACCTCTTCGAACACCTCAGCAATGGATTCCATGGCCCGATAGTCCGCCGTCTGGCCGAAATATTTGACGGATGCCAAGTGGGAGAAGGTGGCCTCGGGTCCCAGGTAGGCGACAATGGTTTTACGCTGTGACAGCCGGCAGGTGGTGATAATTTCGTGGAAGATCGAGCGCAACGCCTTGTAGGGGAACACGTCGTCGTTGTTTTTTTTCAGCCGCTCAAAGATCTCGAGCTCACGCTGTGGGTCCCATTTGGCCCGGCTGGTTTCATCCTTGAGTAGACCGATGGCCCTGGCACACTCGAGTCGCTCCTTGAGTAGGTCGAGGATGGTGTCGTCAATCTGGTCGATGCGCTGCCGCACCTGCGGGATGTTTGGTTTGTCGCTCATGATGGCTGTAAGTGGCTGGGGTGGGGT
>JAVEYP010000005.1:0-15247 GCA_034003445.1 Desulfobulbus sp. | reverse complement strand
GGCCGAGGCCATGATCAACATGCCGACCAGGGAAAACAACATCAGGCTGTAGTGCTCTCCATGGCGCATGCCGGCCACCGTGCGAAAGGACTCACTCATCAGGGCGGTAAGGATGGTTCCTCCGAGGCAGATGGCCTTGAACACGGTTGCATAGCCGTCGGTGAAGAACATGCCGCCAAAACCACTCACCGGCCGGGCACCGAGCACCATAACGAGCGCGGCCAGGCAGCCGACCACGGTCAGCCATGGCAGCATCTGGCGCTGGCGGGGCAAAAAAACATCCAGTCCGATCAGCAACACACCGACGCCGATCAGCAGCAGTTCCGGGAGAACGGGTTCTATCGCGGCCCAGTTGACAGCCACAGGTTCGATCATGCTCGTTCCTCTCTCAAAGAGCCAAGGTAAAAGGACAGACAGTTGCCATCACGGATGCGGGACCGAACCGACCACCGGCACGAGTCCGCCACCGTAGACCTGTTCCACGAGATGCGCCACGGAGACGTGCAGGAAGGAAAGCAACGCATTGGGATACAGGCCAACCCAGAAAATGAGCAGCACCATCGGGGCAAGGGTGATAATTTCGCGCAGGTTGAGTTCAGCCAGGCCTTGCACCTGCTCGCTGATCTCGTTGAAAAAAATCCGCTGATAGAGCCACAGCATGTACCAGGCCCCGAGGATGAGGCCTGAGGCCGCGACCACAGCCGTCCATGGCAGCCGCTCGAAGCCGCCGAGCAGAATCAGGAACTCGCCAATGAAGCCATTCGTACCGGGCAGCCCGACCGCGGCCAGGGTAAAGAGCATGAAAAAGCCGGCAAACACCGGCATAGTGGTCGCCAGCCCGCCATAGTGAACGATCTCACGGGTGTGGGTGCGCTCATAGACCATACCGATCGCGAGGAACAGTGCGCCGGTGACCACGCCGTGGTTGATCATCTGCAGAATGCCGCCCTCCAGGCCATGCTGGTTCAGGGCGAACAGGCCGAGGGTGACGAAACCCATGTGGCTCACGGAACTGTAGGCCACCAGCCTCTTGAGGTCGGTCTGCGCCAGGCAGACGATGGCTCCGTAGACGATGGCGATCACCGAGAGCACGAGCATGGGCACCATCATCGCCTGAGTGGCCTGCGGCAGGATGGGCATGGAAAAACGCAGGAACCCATAGGCGCCCATTTTGATGAGCACGCCGGCAAGGATCACCGAACCGGCAGCCGGAGCCTCGGTATGAGCGTCGGGCAGCCAGGTGTGCACCGGCCACATGGGCACCTTGACGGCAAAGGCCGCGAAAAAGGCCCAGAAAAGAATGAGTTGCAGTTTGAACGGGTAAGACTGGCCGGCCAGTTGGAGGATGTCAAAGGTGTGGCCGCCGTTCAGGTACAGAAGGATCATGCCCACCAGCAAGAGCAGGCTGCCGATCAGGGTATAGAGGAAGAACTTGACTGTTGCATAAATACGGTTTGGCCCGCCCCAAACGCCGATGATGAGGAACATCGGGATGAGCATGGCCTCCCAGAAGATGTAGAACAGGAAGAAGTCGGTGGCGCAGAACACACCGATCATGGCCCCTTCGAGCAGCAGGATACTGATGAAAAACTCGGGCACCTTATCGGTGATCGCCTCCCAGGAGACGAGAATGGAGAGGAGGATAATCAGGGTGGTGAGCAGCAGGAAAAGCACGCTGATGCCATCCACTCCGAGCGAATAGTTGATGTTGAGGGTTGGGATCCAGCGGTGGTGCTCGACGAACTGCATCAGGTGAGTGGTCTTGTCGAAGAACAGGAACACCGGCAGGCTGAGGGCGAACTCAATCAAGGCGATGAGTAGAGCCATCAGCCTGATGGTCCCGGTCTGCTGCCGGTCCACGGCCAGCAGCGACAATCCGCCCAGAACCGGGAAGAAAATCAAGGTGCTGAGAAGAGGAATGGACATGGGCTACGCTTCCTGGGTTGTGGTTTCGGTTTACAGACCGGTGAGGAGGACGACGAGCAGAATCACCGCACCGCCGCCCATCCAGGCGAGGTAATGGGAGACCTGGCCGTCCTGTACGAGCCGCATTTTTTCCGACACTCGGCCGATAAGTCGGGGCAGGCCGTTGACCACACCGTCGATGATGCCGATGTCAACCACCTTGAGCAGCACCCCGCGGCCGAAGGCTATGGTCGGCTTAACGATCAAGCTGATGTAGGCCTCGTCGACAAAGTACTTGTTCATCAAGAGACGATGCAGGCCCGAAAGGCGAGTGGCGAGCAAACCAGGCAGTTCAGGCCTCACCCGATACAGGTACCAGGCCAGACCGATACCGCTCACGCCAGCGAAGATAGCGCTGAACATCAGCAACAACTGGACCCCGTGGGAGAGGTGCACGTGCGGATGACCGAGCACCGGCTCCAAAAAATGGGCCCAATGATTGCTGCCGCCGATGACCGCCGGGATGCCGAACCAGCCGGCACCGACTGCGCCCGCGGCAAGCAGCATGAGCGGTATGGTGACCACCCTAGGTGACTCCTGCAGATGCTCGCGCTGGTTCTCTGTGCCGCGGAACTCACCGTGGAAGATGAGAAAGAATAGCCGGAAGGAATAGAAGGCGGTCATGAAGGCTACCAGCGTACCGATGGCCCAGGCGAACTTACCGGTCCCCAGTTCGCTGTTGAAAGCCATTAGCAGGATCTCGTCCTTGCTGAAGAAGCCGGCCAGCCCAGGAATACCGGCGATGGACAGGGAGGCGAGCAGGAAGGTCCAGTAGGTGATGGGCAGGTAGCGCTTCAACCCACCCATGAAGCGGACGTCCTGTTCGTGATGCATAGCGAGGATTACCGAACCGCAGCCGAGGAACAAAAGCGCCTTGAAGTAGGCATGGGTGAACAGATGAAAAATTCCGGCCGAGTAGGCACCGACACCGCAGCCGATGAACATATAGGCCAGCTGGCTGACAGTGGAATAGGCCACGACTCGCTTGATGTCGGTCTGCACCAGAGCAATGGTGGCGGCGAAAAGGGCGGTGACAGCGCCGAGCACGGTAACCAGGTTGAGGGCCACCGTGCTCAGTTCATAGATCGGGTTGCAGCGCGCGACCAGGAATACGCCGGCGGTGACCATGGTGGCAGCGTGGATCAGGGCGCTCACCGGAGTCGGGCCTTCCATAGCGTCGGGCAGCCAGACATGCAACGGAATCTGCGCCGACTTACCGATGGCGCCACAGAAGAGCAGGATCGCAATGAGAGTAGCAGTCTGGACCTCACCGCCGAAGAGCGGGATGGTCTGGCCAGCAAGCGAACCCGCTTGGCCGAAGACCTCGGTATAGTGCAGACTGCCAAAAGTGACAAAAATAAGGAGGAGCCCGAGCAGGAAGCCGAAGTCTCCGAAACGGTTGACAATGAAGGCCTTCTTGCCAGCGTCCGCGGCCGACTTCTTCTCGTAGTAGAAGCCGATGAGCAGATACGAACTCAGGCCTACCGCCTCCCACCCGAAGAACAGTTGCAGGAAGTTGTTGCCGAGCACGAGCATGAGCATGGAGAAAGTGAACAGGCTCAGATAGGCGAAAAACCGGTAGTAGCCGTCCTCGTCTTTCATGTAGCCGACCGAGTAGATGTGCACCAGCGAGCTGATGCTGGTCACCACGATGAGCATTACCGCGGTCAGTTGGTCGACTAGGAAGCCGACCGAAACACGCAGCGTACCACTCTCGATCCAGGTGTATAAATCCTGGTTAATAATCTCGCCGCTCTGTACGCGGAAAAAGGCGCCCAGCGCGCAGATAAACGAGACGAGCACGGTGACGATCGGCAGCCAGTGGGCGCGGACGCCCAAGCGACGGCCAAAAAAAAGCGTAAGGACAAACGAGGCCAGCGGTAAAAACGGGATGGCGAGCAGTGAGGCCGGCATAGGATTACCCTTTCAGTTCGTTGATGGTATCGACGTGCAAGGCCTTGCGGCTACGGTACAGGGCAATAGCGATACCGAGCCCGACGGCGGCCTCACAGGCGGCCACGGTGATGATGAAGAAGGTAAAGGCTTGACCGCGCACTGAGTCGAGGAAATGGCTGAGCGCCACCAAGTTGAGATTGACGCCATTCAGCATCAGCTCGAGGGAGAGGAGCATCATGATGATGTTGCGCCGAGTGAGGAAACCACACACACCGATGCAAAAGAGCACGGCTGCCAGAGCCATGTACCAAGATAGGGGGATCATGACCGCACCTCCGTACTGTTCTCCGCCGGGGAGGCGGGTTCCTGTTCTGCGGTGTCTGCGTCCGGCTCGTCCCGGCGCGCTAGCGACAGGCCGCCGATAAGCGCCACCAGTAGGATAAGGGCGGCGATTTCAAAGGGCAGCAGATAGGTGGTGTACAACTCCATGCCCAGCGCCTTCGTGTGGGTAGTCGCCCGCACCGCCTCCACTGTCCACACCCCCTTCTCCCCTAAGGTGAATGAGGGAATGACCCAGAGCAGGCCGAGGGCAAGGCTGACGGCGATAACCCTGCCGGCCCAGGCGCCGGGCACAAAGGGGTTGACCAGCACCTCATCACGCAGACGAACGAGAAAGAGCACGAACAGGTAGAGCACCAGAATGGCCCCGGCATAGACGATGATCTGTACCGCAGCGAGGAACTCAGCGTTGAGGGTCAGGTAGAGCCCAGCCATATGGAAAAAGAGCAGCAGTACCATGAGCACCGAGTGCACAGGGCTGCGCAGGCTGATGGCAAGCACCCCGCTGGCGGTGATCACCAGGGCGCAGTAGATGAAAAAAATCTGCATGAACATCCTCTCTTCCCTCCGTCAGCCGGCCTGTTGCGCGCCGTGGTGTTTTTTCCAGTTTCGCCCCACTACCTGGTTTTCGCCGCTCCACTCCGAGTCGACCTCCTGCCGTTTGGCAGCGGGCAGGGTGTGTTCGGGCAGACCGCGCGGCCGCCAAAAAGGGTTCACGTAGTCCTCTGCCCGGATGCCTTTGGCTGCGATGAACCGATCCCAGTTTCCGAGCAGCTGCTCCTTGGTAAAATAGAGCGACGGCCGGTCGTAGCTGGAATACTCGAACACCTCGGTGAGCACAATGGCGTTCACCGGGCAGACCTCCTCACAATAGCCGCAGTAGACGCAGCGCAGGGCTTCAATCTTGTACTCGGAGATGAGCCGGCGATTGCCGTGCTTTTCCTTGTCTTTGTAGGGACGGATACGAATGCAGCGCGACGGACAAACCACAGCACAGCGCATGCAGCCAATGCATTTAGAGTCGCCGGTCTCCGGGTCACGCACCAGGGCGTGCTGGCCGCGAAAGCCGAGCCGGATCTGCGGTTTCTCGTGTGGGTACTGACGGGTGATCGGTTTGGAGAAGAGCCGTCGCAGGGTCAGGCTGAGCCCCTTGAGGATCTCGGCCTGCAGGATGGTCTCAAGCAGGTTCCGTTTCGGTTTGTACTCTATCTGCATGCGGACTCCTTCAACCGGCCAGGGCCTTGAAGCAGGCGGTGACCACAATATTGGCCAGTGCCAGTGGGATGAGCAGCTTCCACCCGAGGTCCATCAGTTGGTCGTAGCGGTAGCGCGGTAAGGTTGCGCGGATCCAGATGAACAGGAACATGAACATGTAGATTTTGAGCGCGAACCAGAGCGGCGGAAACCAGGCCACCGAGAAGGGGCCATTCCAGCCGCCGAGAAAGCAGATGGTGCCGATGGAGGCCATGACCATCATACCGATGTATTCGGCCATGAAGAAGATGGCATAGCGCATGCCGCTGTACTCGGTGGAGTAGCCGGAGACTAACTCGGTCTCGGCCTCGGGCAGATCGAACGGCACTCGGTTGGTCTCGGCCAGCATGCTGATGAAAAACACGAAAAAGCCGACGCACTGTGGCATGAGGTACATGCCGAAGATGCTGTCTCCCTGCGCCTCGACAATCTTTGTGAGGTTGAGCGAACCGGCCATGAGCATCACTCCGACTAGGCTCAGCCCCATGGAAATTTCGTAACTGATCACCTGGGCCATGGAGCGTAGGCCGCCGAGAAAACTGTACTTGGAGTTCGAGGCCCAGCCGGCCAACACCACCCCGTAACTGGCCAGCGAACTCATAGCGAACACAAACAACAAACCGATGTCAATGTCGGCGAGCACCCACCCCGGAGCGAACGGCAGCACCGCCAGCGCAGACATCATAGCCACCAGGCAGATGATCGGCGCGGCCAGGAAGATCGGCCGGTCAGCGTTCGTCGGGATTATGTCTTCCTTGAAAAAGCTCTTCACACCGTCGGCGATGGGCTGAAGCAGGCCGTGCCAACCGACCTCCATCGGCCCCAGGCGGACCTGCATGTGACCGATGATCTTGCGCTCGAAGTAGGTCGCGTAGGCTACATGCAGCATGACCACGCAGAAGAGGACAATGATCCAGACAAGCAGGAGCAGGATGTTCATACGATTCCTCGGTATTTACTCAAAACGGCGGCCAGCGGCCTACCGGTCGGACTCGCCCAGCACCACGTCCAGGCTGCCGATGTTAGCGATCAGGTCGGCGATCAGCTCGCCCTTAGCGATCACGCCCAGGGCGGCGATGTGGATAAACGAGGGGGAGCGGATGTGCATCCGGTAAGGCCGGTTGGTGCCGTCGGACACAAAATAAAAGCCCAACTCGCCCTTGGGCGCCTCGGTGGCCACGTAGACGTCGCCGTCCGGGTAGAGCGTACCGCTGCGCTTGATGCCGATCATGGCCGTGCCGTAACGGCTGCGTTGCGGCTGGATTTTGGCCGTGGGCTTAAGTGGCATAACCAGATCCGGGGCATCGGCACTGACAATTGGCCCGGGTGGCAGTTGGTCGAGGCACTGCTGAATGATGCGCACTGACTGGTGCATCTCCTCCATGCGGCAGCGGTAGCGGGCGTAGATATCACCCTCACTGCCCAGAGGCACCTCAAAATCCACCAAGCCATAGGCATCGTAAGGCTCATGCTTGCGCACGTCATAATTCACGCCCGAGCCGCGCAGGCAGGCGCCGGTGAGACCCAGGGCCAGGGCCTGCTCGCCGCTGAGACGACCCACGCCCACGGTCCGCTTCAACCAGATGCGGTTGGTGTCGATCAGGGTCTCGTATTCGGCTATCTTGGACGGGAACAGGTCAAGAAAGCGTTGCAGCTCGTCCACAAAGTAGCGAGTGACGTCCTGGCGGACGCCGCCGATACGCGGGTAGGAGAAGGTCAGGCGGGCACCACACAGTTCCTCGAACAGGTCAAGAAGGATCTCACGCTCGCGGAAGCAGTAGAGGAACACGGTCATGGCGCCGGTGTCTAGGGCATGGGTCGCCAGCCAGAGCAGATGCGAGCAGAGACGAGACATTTCTCCGACTATGGTGCGAATGTAGCAGGCACGCAACGGTGCTTCAACACCCAGGAGCCGCTCCACGGCGACACAGTAGCCGACGTTGTTGGCCATCGCAGCGATGTAATCGAGCCGGTCGGTGAGAATCAGGTTTTGGGCGTGGGTCCGGCTTTCGGCCATTTTCTCGAAACCGCGATGCAGATAGCCGACATGCGGGGTGCACTCGATGATGGTTTCACCATCCAGCTCAAGGTCCACACGGAGCACGCCGTGGGTGGCGGGGTGCTGCGGCCCCATGCGCAGGGAGTAGCGTTCGCCGTCACTGCCTTCGGAAACCGGCACCTCGAGGTTCATTCGGATGGGTGTGCTCATGTGCCCTCCTCCTCGTTGATGAATCCGGTGGTCTGCCCCTTTTTCGGAGACGAAACCGGCGGTGGGTTCTCAGGGTTAAAACCGTGCTTGTCCAGCTCTTTGACCCTGGCCTGCAATTCCACCAGGCCAGCCCACTCACCCTTGCCGCGCAGTGGGTATTCCTTGCGCAGCGGGTGGCCATCCCAGTCGTCAGGCAACAGCACTCGACGCAGGTCCGGGTGGTCGGTGAAACGGATGCCCATCAGGTCCCAGGTCTCCCGCTCCAGCCAGTTGGCCCCAGGCCAGAGGCTGACCACCGAATCGATAATCGGATCCTCTTCGCCCAACTCGGCGCGGACGCGCAAGGCGTGGCGGTGCTCAACGGAATAAAGGTTATAAACCACCTCAAAGCGCGTCAGATTTGGGTCCACCCGGTGCCGGACGTTGTCCACGCCGCAGAGCGAGCGCAGGTGGTTCATGCGGATATCCGGGGTGTCACGCAGCCACTGGAGGATGTCTCGCACCCGCCTGTGCCGGATGACCACGGCAGTCTGCCCCTGATAGGTGTACTGTTCGAGCACCTCGTCGGGAAACTCGGCCTGTAACCGCTCGGCTATCGCCATTGGCTCCATCGGAACTGCTCCTTGCGAATCTTTTCCTGTAGCTTTAAAAACCCTTCTATCAGGGCCTCGGGCCGCGGCGGGCAGCCGGGCACGTACACGTCCACCGGCACAATCTGGTCCACGCCTTGAGTGACCGCGTAGGTGTCGAACACACCGCCGCTGCACGCACAGCTGCCCATGGCGAGCACATAGCGCGGCTCGGGCATCTGGTCGTAGACGCGACGCAATACTGGCGCCATCTTCTTGCTCAGGGTACCGGCCACGACTAGGCAGTCGGCTTGGCGGGGGCTGGCCCGAAAGAGGATACCCAACCGGTCGAGGTCGTTGGTGGCCGCCCCGGCGTCCATCATCTCGATGGCGCAGCAGGCGAGCCCGAAGGTCACCGGCCAAATGGACCCGGATCGGCCCCAGTTGACCAGCTTATTCAGCGGCCCCAAGAGCGCGTTGGCACCTGGGATATAGCGCACCCCCTCTTCCAGCCGAACCATGTCAGGTTCAGTTATTTTTCCCATTGCAGGACCCCCTTTTTCCAGGCATAGACATAACCCACGAGAAGGAGCAGAATAAACAGCAGCATCTCCACCAAGGCAAACAACCCAAGCCGGTCGTAGGTTACGGCCCAAGGGTAGAGATAAATAGCCTCCACATCGAAGACCACGAACAGGATAGCAGTGAGGTAGAACTTCACCGAAAAGCGCATGCGTGGTGACTCGGTGGGTTCGTTGCCCGACTCGTAGGCGACCAGCTTCTCCGCGTACGGCCGACTCAACCGGAAGAACCGGCCGATATACAGGGTGAGCACGCCAAAGAGCACGCCAAAAATCAGCAGTAGCAGGATGCCGAGATACTCCTGGGGCACGGTTTCAGGCATGGCTGTCCCTCCTGTCAGCGCCGGTTGCGGAACAGCTGCTCGGCAAAGAGCTGCCGGGTGTTCTGCGAGGCCTCGGCCGGAGAGGTGAAGCTCAGACAGCCGGTGGTGCACTTACTCACGCAGGCCGGCTGAAGTCCCTGGTCAATGCGGTCCATGCACAAGTCGCATTTGCCCACCTTGCCGGTCTCCGGGTTCCACTGGGGGACAGACCAGGGGCAGGCAGTGATGCAGGCCTTGCAACCGACACATTCTTTCTCGACCACGTAAACGATACCGTCCTTGTCCCGCCGTTTCATCGCACCGGTGGGGCAGGCGTCCACGCACCATGGCTTCTCGCAGTGAAAGCAGCTCAGGTAAATGAAGTCGACCGCGGGCACCGGGTCTGCGTCCGGTGACTGCACCTCAAGGATCCGGCAGAAAAAGGCACCGTCACCCGGATTATTCTTTTCCTTGCAGTGCATTTCGCAGGCCCGGCAACCGATGCAGTCGTCTACGTCCTGGGTAATGATGTATTTGCTCATCTCGAATTCTCCTCGGCTATGCCGCCCGGCTGACGGTCACGAAACTTTCACAGAGGTTGAGGCCGCCGCCGGCCCGGTCCCACTCCTTGAGCTTGCCCTTCATAAACACGTGGTCGGCTAGGCCCTTACCAAAGGAGCGCTTCTTCAACGGCACATCGGTGCCGAAACCATGCAGCATGAACACCGCCTCCGGATGAATTAGGTCCGTGACGCGGGCGCGGATGGTGCCCTTAGTCCCGTTCGCGGCCACCTCGACCTGGTCGCCGTCCTTGATGCTGAGCTTTTTGGCCGCAGTGGAGTGGATCCACAGGTCGTTCTCATCGAGCAGCTGGCACAGGTTGGGGTTGTTGTGGTGCTGGCCGTGGGCCTGATAGCCGCTGCGGCCAAACAGCAGCCGGAAACTGCCCTCAGGCGGCCGCTCCGGGCTCACATAGGGCTGCAACGAGGCGATGCCCGCGGCCTCCCACTTGGCATTGATGATCTCGATCTTGCCCGATTCGTTGCCGAACTTGAGCTGGCTGCGGTCGTACCAGATGGCCTCGTCCACCAGCTTGACAAACCCCTTGGCATCGAAATCGGCCACCGACACGCCGGTGTCCTGCAGCTGGTACTCCCAGATCTGTTCGATCGAGGTGTACGGGAAGTACTCGCCCTTGCCCAGCCTTCGCAGCAGTTCCGAGTAAATCTCCCAGCCGGCACGGGTATTGTTGAGTGGCTCGACGCACTGCTGGCGACGGCCAAAACCGGGTTTAAAGCCCTTCTCGGTACGCAGGATGCTGGCCCGCTCGATAAAGGTGGATTCGGGCAGGATGACATCGGCGTACCAGGCGGATTCGCTATAGTTCACGTCCACGGCAACGATCAGGTCCAGCTTGTCGAAGATGCGGCGCTGCGCCTCCGGGTCCGGCAGGGCGATCATTGGGTTGTGGCGGTGGATGAAATAGGCCTTGACCGGGTACGGCTCGTCGCTCTCGATGGCGTCGTAGGCGGTCTGCAGCATGCCGACGCCCATGTCCCACATGGGGTAGCGACTGCCGCAGCCATCGGCCCGCTCGTCTTTGAGCGGTGGCATGTCGGCGCCAAGGCTACGCAGCCCCTTGCGACCCGCATCCTTGCATCCTTTCGGATAGTACAGTCCGCCAGGTTGCTCGATGCTGCCCATGAGCGCGTTGATGATATGGATCATGCGCGAGGCGTAGAAGGAATCGTGGTAGCGAGCGAGCATCCAGCCTGGGTGAATGATGACTCGCGGCCGGTCTTCGTTCAACTCCTGGCAGAAGGCCTCTATTTCAACCGCCGGGATACCGGTCTCAGCCTCGGCCCAAGCTGGCGTGTACGGAGCGAGGAAGGTGGTAAACTCGTCCATGCCATTAATATAGCGCTCGGTGAACTCCTTGTCATAATAGCCGTTGGTCACGAGGCAGTTGGCGATGCCAAGCAACAGGGCGTAATCCGTGCCCGGCCGGTTCTGCCAGTAGCGGGTTGCCTTGGCCGCAGTGACCGAGGCCCGCGGGTCGACATAGGTTACCCGGGCACCTTTCTTGATCCCCTTGAGGAAGCTCTTCACCTCCTTGACGCGCAGCGATTCGGCTAGGTTACGGCCGAACAGGACGATGTGTCGGGTGTTTTCGTAGTCGTAGGCAAAATCCTTACGACCCAGGCCGTACACCGACAAAGAGGCGTGATGGACGTTGCGTCCGCAGGTACAGTCGTGATTTATGTAGTTGGGAGAACCCAAGGCCTTGAGGAAAGACTTGCGCAGGTCGTTAAAAGGGCCGCCCCGATCGGATAGCATAATGGCTCGGCCACCGTGCTCATCGATGATAGCGCTCAGCTTTTTGGTGATGAAGTCAAAGGCCTCGTCCCAGGAGACCTCTCGCCATTCGCCGGCGCCCCGCTCACCTACCCGCAGCATGGGGCTCACTGGCCGTTGTTTATCCAGCCGCTGGGAAAAGGCTACGCTCCCCTTGGCGCAGAGGCTGGTCCCCATGCCGCTGTCGTTACTGTTTCCCTCGATCCAGACGGGCTGACCGTCCTCGACCTGCACGCTGACGGGGCAGCGCACGCTGCACATCCCGCAAATGCTGTATTTCGTCTCTTTCATTCCTCTCCCCTGGTTGCGCGTTGGCACTCCCGGGTCGGGGCCCTGCCCCGCCGGTGCCTTGTTTGGTTTAGGTACGCACGGTATGCCGGTCGCCCTTTCAGGGAGGGTGAACGCCCGAAAGGCGGCGCATCCTGTTCCGGCACAATGCCTCTATGAGAAAAAATTTCCCTCTAATCTGCAAGACAAATCCGCCAGACCGGAGAATATTGCTCCTGCTTTGCCCCTCTTTGCACTATAGATGCCAACTCCTGCAAGGGGGTCATCTAAGCATACAACTCTTTAATTTAGATCGGATTTACTCTTAATTCTGCCAATCCAGCCAGTCGTTGCTTCCCTTAATTATGTGGTACCCGCCGGCCGTGGTGCAATAAAAATTATGCGGGTAGCAACAAAAAAATGGCGGTAGTACTTGAGCCGGTCGTTTTTGTATCAAGCAGCAGGGATACCATCCCAAGCAGGTTGGTCCCACACTCTTGCCCGAAAAAGTCGCAAATCGCTCACCGCCTGGCGTGATCAATCCATCGCCCGAACCTGATGGACGATCACCTTAGTCTACTTGGTCTTCCGTTTGGCAATTTTCTTCGGGTACTGCTTCTGGTACAGGCGTCGGGCCTCAGCTAGCCGCCTCTCGCTGCGCTCGATGAGCAGTTCCTGGGCGGATCGCTGTTCGTCCTTGGGTTCGGGCTGTCGCTGGATGTAGCTGCCGTCCGGCTGCATGTCCCAGGCGCTGCGCCGGTCGGCCAACTGCAGATCAAAGATCTCGCGCAGCTGCGCCTGCAGAACGGGTGTATCCACCGGCGCGACCATCTCTACCCGCCGTTCGAGGTTGCGCTTCATAAGGTCGGCTGAACCGATATAGTACAGTTCCTGACCGTTGTTCCGAAAATAATAGATGCGCGCGTGCTCAAGGAATCGGCCAACCAACGATACCACCCGAATGTTGTCCGATAGGCCGATGATGCCGGGCCGCAGCAGGCAGCTGTCGCGGACGATCAGGTCTACGTGCACGCCAGCCTGAGAGGCCTGGTACAGGGCGGCAATGAGGTCCTGGTCAGTCAAGGCGTTGGTCTTCAGCTGGATCAGTCCGGTATGGCCCTTGGCCTGGTGTTCAATCTCGCGCTTGATGGACTCCAGCAGCACCTTCTTTAAAATTCGTGGGCTGGGCAGCAGCTTTTTGTACTTGCGTGCCGGCGCATAGCCAAGGGTGAGGAAGTTAAAGAACTCGGTCAAGTCGTCGCCGATTTCCGCGTCGCAGCTGAGCAAACCAAGGTCGCAGTAGGCCCGAGCCGTGCCGGCGTGGTAGTTGCCGGTGCCGATGTGCACGTAGCGCTTCAGGCCGTTGTAGTCACGGCGGACCACGAAGATGACCTTGGAATGGGTTTTCAGGCCGACCACCCCGTAGGTAACGTGAATCCCGGCTTGTTCCAGGTGGGTGGCCCAGTGGATGTTGGCCGACTCGTCGAACCGGGCCATCAGCTCAACCACCACCGCCACCTGCTTGCCGTTCTGGGCCGCGTCGAGCAGGTATTGGATGATTTGCGAGTTGGCCGAGGTCCGGTACAGGGTCATCTTGATGCCCAGCACCTTGGGGTCAGTGGAGGCCTCGCGCAGGAACCGTTCCACCGAATTGCTGAACGATTCGTAGGGGTGCTGGAGCAGAAACGGTCCCTCCTCGCGAATCAGGTGGAAGATGTTGGGCGCATCAGAGCTGAGTTTATAGTGGTTCAGAGGCCGGTGCGGCGGATAATGCAATTCCGGCTTGTCGATGGCGACGATCTCCATCAGGTCGCGCTTGCCCATGATTCCCTCAATCACGAACACGTCCTTGCGTGAATCAATGCCCAGCTGGGAGGCAAGCATGCCGCGATGCTGGCGGGTCATGGTGGCGTCCACTTCCATGCAGACGATCTCGGCAAACTTGCGGTCGCGCAAGGCTGATTCGATCATCGACAAAAGGTCAACGGCCTGGTCGGGCAGCTTCTCGGTAATGGCGTTGCGAGTTACCCGGAACAGCTCGCAGCTCTCGATCACCATGCCCGGGAAGATCACCAGCAGGTTGTTGGCGATCACGTCCTCGAACAGCACATAGACATGCCGATCCGGCTCGACACGGATAAACCGAGGGATGTCGGTGCCCGTGATCGGCACCTTGATGCGGTTGAGATAGACGTGCTCGCCTTCACTGTGGCGGGTGGCCACTAGCAGGTTGAGCGACAGGTTGGAGATGAACGGAAACGGGTGCGCCGGGTCCATGCCCTGGGGGGTGAGCAGCGGATAGATGTTGTCCCGGAAATAGGCGGTCATCCGCTGCTGTTGCTCGTCGCTGAGCTGAGGGTATTGAATGATGTGGATGTCCTGGCGGGCGAGCAGAGCGAGCAGCTCCTGCTCCATCTTGTGCTGCCGAGCGAGCAGCTTGCGGATCATCTCGTAGCTCTCGTCGATCTGCTGCTGCGGCGTGCGGCCGTCGATGGAAAGGAGCTTCAAGCCGGCGCCCACCTGCTGCTTGAGGCCGCCGACCCGCTTCATGAAGAATTCATCGAGGTTGGAGCAAATCACCGCCAGGAAAAACAACCGCTCCAGCAGGGGATTGCGTACGTCGCAAGCCTCGCTGAACACCCGCCGGTTGAATTCCAGCCAGGTGAGTTCACGATTCAGGTACCACTCGGGCGCAGTCAGATCAAACGCGCGTTCCCCCTTGCCGGCCTTGTCACCGTCGCGAGCGTCCTGGTAACCCTTTTTCTCTGCATCCGCCTTCTTGTTCGCATCGACCTTCAGTTCCGTAGTTGCCATGATCGCGCCTCCAAAAGAAAGTAAACGATACACTATAGATAATCACTGCCCGGAAGAGAAGCTTTGACTGAGGCGACCCGCGCAGAGTGGCAAGGTTTTGCGCGAACCGCACCACCAGGGCTGCGGCTATTTTTGGCCAACTATGGGAGCACATTTTAAATAGGATCATTTCCTATTTGATGTTGACAACGCCTGTGATTTCTAACTATCTTTGGCGGCAAGCGATAAAAAATCCGGCTGCAGCACGCTATTGGAAAATCACCGCATCCGAAAGGAGGAGCACCAAGAGCAAAAAAGCGTCGCGGAATTTATTGTTCGATAGACCATGCGTTGGTAGCGTGACCGTCACATCGAAACGCGTCAGTAACCCCAGATTAAAAAAGAGACAGGAGGTAGTTTTATGCACGACAACGACCCTAAATTCTCGACCACCGATGCGGGTATCCCGGTATCCAGTGATGAGTTTTCTCTGACCGTCGGCCCCGACGGTCCCATCCTGATGCATGACCACCATCTGATGGAGCAGATGGCCCACTTTAACCGGGAAATGATTCCTGACCGCCAGCCCCATGCAAAGGGCTCGGGCGCGTTTGGCCAGTTCGAGGTGACCGCCGACATCAGCGCCTACACCAAGGCGGCCCTGTTCCAGCCGGGCACCGTCACCGAGGCGCTGGCCCGGTTCTCCACGGTTGCCGG
>JAVEYP010000004.1:0-17063 GCA_034003445.1 Desulfobulbus sp. | reverse complement strand
ACCCAGAGTGGAGCACCTGCATGAGCGTGGCAGCCTTCTGCAGCATCGCGCTGGTCATCAGCCGCCTCTCCAGCCGGGAGTTGTGGAAAGCAAAGGTGACCACAATGATGATCAGAAGGCCGGCGGCCGCGGCCAGGAGCCAGGGGGAGGTAAAGAAAAAAGCGGGACGGGCGAATCGTTGGAACATGGTTTTCATGTCCTCCCATTGCAAGGATCACTCCAGGCACGAGCAGCCCGCAACCGCCGCAGCCCCACGATTACGCCGTCCTTTCGGGGTTTGACTGGGTAAAAACTACCCAGATGGTGACCCTCAATTGGGTAATAGGGTGACAGTCGCGCCCCGTCAGCCCCTGGGAAACAGCCTACCACTCGCAAGCCTAAAAAATTTATCCAACAAAATCATTAAATTGCAATATATTAAACATTATGGTACGCTATTCGCATTAAATTAAGCACATGGATCAGCACACCAGGCCACAACGGCCCTCAAATTTTCTCAAATAGGAACACAGACCATGGAAAGGACTACTAGCACCAAAAAAATCGCCCTCGCCGCCATTCTCACCAGCGGCATCGCCTTGGCCATCTCTCAGTCGGCCATGGCCCAGAACCAGCCCGATCCGCAAGGACCAGACAAGACACCCGGGTATCGCCAGATGGATCCGGTAATGATCAAGGCCCATGACAAGTTCCTTGCTGAAACCGTTGACCTGCGCAAGCAGATGACCGAGAAGCAGGCAATGATGCGCGCCATCATGCAGGCCGACGAACCCAACACCACCCAGGCCGGGCAGGTTGCTGGCGAACTCTTTGAACTACGTGAAAAACTTCGCGTCAAGGCCCAGGAAGCCGGCCTGCCCGGCTCGATGATGGGAATGGGAATGGGTTCAGGCATGGGCATGCACGGCTGGGGCTGCGACTTTGGTGACGGCATGGGCCGCGGTCACGGCATGGGTCCCCATCGCTCCAACCGTCGTTGAGCACATCTCCTCCTCCCTAGGCTAAACAAGCCCTCCTGCGTCCCGGCGGCTCCTTTCCCTCCTTGCGGTCGGGGCGCTTCTTTCTCACACGCCCCAACGGGTTTTCTCTCCTTACCGTTGGGGCGTTTTTTTGCTCTCCCCCCAGCCTTTGCGGCCGTCACATCATATTTTCCGGATCCACATCAATGTGCATGGTCACGGCCTGAGCAAACAGCCGGCCGCGTTCTGCCTGCAGGCTGTCGCAGAGTCCGTGCATCTCCTTGTAGGACGAGCTTTTCAGAAGGAGCTGCCAGCGGCTGCGGTTCTTAATGCGGGCTAGCGGCGCCGGTGACGGGCCGAGGATTTCAATGCGGTCAAGGTCATCCGCTGCGCTGCGCAAAAAAGCGGCAGTCCGCTGCGCCGCGGCCTGCACCTGATCCTCGCGGGTGCCGCTGAAACGAATGTTGACCAGCCGCGAAAAAGGCGGGTAACCTAACGGTTGGCGCACCGTCATTTCCGCAGCATAGAAGGCCTGGTAGTCGTGGCGCTGCGCTAGACGAACGGCATAGTGGTGCGGCTGGTAGCTCTGCACGATCACCCGCCCAAGGTGCTTACCCCGGCCTGCCCGTCCGGTCACTTGAGCAAGCAGTGAGAAGGTACGCTCCGCCGCCTTGTAATCGGGCATGCCCAGGCCGGAATCCGCCCAGACCACCCCAACCAGGGTAATGTGCGGGAAGTGCAGTCCCTTGGCAATCATCTGAGTGCCAATCAGTATATCAATCTCCTGGTCCCGCACCGCCTTGAGAACGGCCAGGTACTGGCGTCGATTGACCGAGGTGTCGCTGTCCAGGCGGGCCACCCGAGCCTCCGGAAAGAGCTGAATCACCTCCTGTTCGATGCGTTCCGAGCCGATGCCGAAGCCGGTCACCCGGGTTGAGCCGCAGGCCGGGCAGAGGGTATCCGGGTGGCGGGTGTAGCCGCAGTAATGGCAGAGCAGGATGCGACGGCTGCGGTGCAGGGTCAGCGACACCTGGCAGTGGCGGCACTGAATGATGTGGCCGCAGTCGCGGCAGAGCATGAAAGGAGAAAAACCTCGCCGGTTGACGAACAGGAGGCTCTGCTGCCGCTGTTCCAGGGTGGCGCGCATGGCCGTGATGAGCCGATCGGAGAAAGCCAGATCCGGCCGGGAGCGTTCGCAACTGGCTAGGTCGACGATTTCCACGGTCGGCAGGGGCTGCTCCTCAACCCGGCTGCGCATGGTCAGCAGGGTGTACTTGCCCTCCCGGGCATGGTGAAAGCTGACCATCGAGGGGGTGGCCGAGCCAAGCAGCACTGGGCAGCGGGCCTGTCGGCCGCGGAGCACGGCCAGATCGCGACCATGGTAGCGCAGGCCGTCGTCCTGCTTGTAGGCAGGCTCGTGCTCCTCATCGACGATAATCAGTCCAAGTTGTTCGAGCGGCGCGAACACGGCCGAGCGTGCGCCAAGCACCACCCGGGCCTCGCCGCGGAGCACGCGCTGCCACTGGTCAAGCCGCTCGCCGTCGCTCAGCCCGCTGTGCAGTACAGCCAGCAGGTCCCCGAAACGGCTATAAAAATGAGCCTCGAGCTGCGCAGCCAAGGCGATCTCCGGCACGAGCACGAGCGCGGTTTTCCCCTGGCCGAGGCACTGACGCACCGCCTGCAGATAGACCTCGGTCTTACCGCAGCCAGTCACCCCAAAGAGCAGGAAAGGAGCAAAGATCTGCGCCGTGATGGCAGGCAGGAGCACGACCAGCACCTGCTCCTGCTCCCCGGTCAGGCGCGCGGGCTCCGGGCACCAAGCGGGCGGTTCGCCGAAGGGGTCGCGGTGCACGCGCTCTGTCTGCTCGATGAGCAGGCCACGATCGAGCAGCCGCCGCAACGGAGGCAGGTAGCCCGCATACTGGTCGCCCAACCGGGCCCGGTCCACCGGCCGGCCGCCGCCCTGACGGTACAGCTCGAAAAAGAGGGTCAGTACCCGCTGCTCGGAGGCACGCAGCGATGTGTCGGTCCGTCCCTGTACGTCCGAGATAGGATCACCACCCACCACTGCCGGCAGGTCCGGGCCGGGCAGGAGCACCGGCCGGGTCCTAGCCCGGACGCCGGAGGTGCGCAGCACCGTGCTCAGCTCGACCAGCCCCTGTCGCTCGAGCCGCTGCAGCAGGGAGCGGGCCCCGGCATCGCGCCACAGCCGGCCAACCGTGGCCGGCTCCAGGGTCCCGATGTCTGTCAGCGAGGTCAGCCAGTCCCGGTGCGCTCCCTCGGCTGCGGCCTGCTCCGTGGTCAATGCCACCCGACCGGCGGCAGTGAGGGCGGCTTGGCGGCCACTCTTCGAGCCGGGCGCGGACGGTAAGCCGGTGCGGATCACCACACCAATGGGATGGTGGTAGTAGCGGGCAATCCAGCGGTAAAAGGGGACGAGACTCTTTGGGAAAAACGGCGCTGTGGTGAGCACCTCGGTGATCGACCGGATGGTGAACGCGGCATCGCCCGCGTCCGGCGACGGGGCCATGCCGAGCACATAGCCGGTGACATGGCGGCGGCCGAGCGGCACAAGCACGATCGATCCCGGGGCCAGAGGTTCGTCCTGGTCATCGGGCTGTGCATAGGTCAGGGTCCCCGGCAGCGGAGCGTTGACCGCGACCTCGTACAGGGTCGCCATGCTGTCGTGTTTTTCGCTGGGATCAGGAACGGCCGTCGCTCAGCACCATTTCCAGGTATTCGCGGAATGACACACCCAGGCTGTTGTGGCGCAGGGCAAAATCAACGATGGCTTTCAGGTAGCCAAGCTTGTCTCCGGCGTCGTAACGCTTGCCCACGAACTCGTAGGCGTACATGCCCTGTTTGTTGGACAACGCCTGCAGGGCGTCGGTGAGCTGAATCTCACCACCGTAACCCGGTGTAGTCTTCTCAAGCAGCTCAAAGATCTCTGGCATGAGCAGGTAGCGGCCGATGATCGCCAGGTTGGACTTGGTGGTGCCGGGCGCCGGTTTCTCCACCATCCGGTCAACCCGGTAGGTCCGCTCGTACTCAGTCGGCGCGCCCTCAACAATACCGTACTGGAAGGTCTGGTCCATCGGCACCTGCTGGATAGCGACGATGGACTCGCCCACCTGATGGTACAGATCGATCATCTGCTTGCAGCAGGCGACCTTGCTCATCACTAGGTCATCGCCGAGGAGCACCATGAAGGGCTCATCGCCGACCACGTTGCGGGCCATCCAAATGGCGTGGCCGAGGCCAAGCGGCTCCTTCTGGCGCACTGAAATGACGTCGATGAGGTTGGAGATATTGTTCAACTCCTCGCGCAATTGCTCCTTCTTGCGTTCCTTGAGCACGGTGTCGAGCTGGAAGTCGTAGTCAAAATGGTTCTCGATGGCGGTCTTGTCAGCGCTGGTCACCAGAATGATCTGCTCAATGCCCGAGGCCACCGCTTCTTCGACGATGTACTGGATGGTAGGCCGGTCGACGATGGTGAGCATTTCCTTGGGAATGACCTTGGTGGCCGGCAGAAACCGTGTCCCCAGGCCCGCCACTGGAATGACGGCCTTTCTGATTGCTTTCATGGTGTCTTCTCCGTTTCGCTATTTCAGGTGTAGTGGTCAGAAAATTCAGGTATACATGTCGTAACGACGACAAACCCCGTCAGTATACCCCGAACGCTCCCCCATCCTCAAGAAAGATTCCGTAATTTCATGCACCTTTCCTATCCCACCGCATTGCCGGTGAGTGAGCGGCGTGACGATATCGTCGCTGCCATCCGTGACCACGCGGTACTTATCGTGATCGGCGACACCGGTAGCGGCAAGACCACCCAGCTCCCTAAGATGTGCCTTGAGGCCGGCAGGGGCACAGCTGGGCTAATCGGCTGCACCCAGCCACGGCGCATTGCTGCCCTAGCCGTGGCCGACCGGCTGGCCGAGGAGATCGGCGAGCCGGACAAGGTCGCCGCCAAGATCCGCTTTCACGACCAGACCACGACCGACACCCTCATCAAATTCATGACCGACGGCGTGCTGCTCGCCGAGACCCGCAAGGACCTGCAACTAGAGCGCTACGATACCTTGATCATCGACGAGGCGCACGAGCGCAGTTTGAACATTGATTTCCTGCTCGGCTACCTGAAGAACCTGCTGCCGGCCCGACCGGACCTGAAGCTGATCATCAGCTCGGCCACCATCGACGCAGAGCGGTTCAGCCGCCACTTCGGTGGCGCGCCAGTGCTCACCGTAGAAGGTCGCACCTACCCCATCACCACTATCCACGAGGAAATCGAAGAGAACGAGGACGACGAGACCGCGACCTACGTGGAGCGGGCCATCGCTGCGGTCGAGGAACTGGCTAACCGGCCCGACGGCGGTGACATCCTTGTATTCATGCCCACCGAGCGGGATATCACCGACACCCTGGACGGCCTGCGCGCGCGGTTCGACACCTCCCACCTGCTGCTACCCCTGTTCGGCCGGCTGCCCGCGGCTGATCAACGCAAAATATTCCGGCCCTCCCACCAGCGCAAGATCATCGTCGCCACCAACGTGGCCGAGACCTCGATCACTGTGCCGGGTATCCGCTGTGTGGTCGACACCGGTCTGGCGCGCATCGCCCGCTACAACCCACGCACCGGCACCACCAGCCTGCGCGTCAGCCGTATTTCGCAGGCCAGCTGCGAACAGCGCCGTGGCCGCTGCGGCCGTACCGGACCGGGCATCTGCGTCCGCCTGTTCGGCGAGGAGGATTTCCAGTCCCGCGAACTGTTCACTGTCCCGGAAATCCAGCGCGCAAATTTGGCCGAGGTCATCCTGCAGATGATCAGCCTGCGTCTTGGCGATCCATCGCGGTTTCCCTTCATTGACCCGCCGCCCTCCGCGGCCATCCGTGACGGCTACCGTACCCTCCGGGAACTGGGTGCGCTCGCCGCCGGACACCGCCTCACCGCTAACGGCCGACTGATGGCCCGGCTGCCGCTCGACCCGCGCATCTCACGAATCATCATCGAGGGCATGGCCCTGGGCGCGGCTCGGGAAGTTATTGTGCTCGCCGCCGCGCTCGCCATCCAGGACCCACGGGTGCGACCGCCCGGGCGGGAGAACAAGGCAGACGAAGCCCACCGCCAGTTCCTCGACCGTACCTCCGACTTCCTCACCCTGCTCAACATCTGGAACACCTTTTTCGAACCTGGCGGTGAGGCACCCTCGCGGTCGCGGCTGTCCCGTTTCTGCAAGACCAACTTCCTTTCCTGGCAGCGCATGCGCGAATGGATGGACGTCCACGAGCAAATCAGCCACCTGCTGAGCGAGCAACGCCACCGCCGCACACAGGGCAAACCAGCCAGCTACGACGCCATCCACACTGCCCTAACGAGCGGTTTTCTGCGCAACATCTGCCAGAAAAAGGAGAAGAACACTTATCTGGCTGCCGGCGGCCGGGAGGTGGTCGTGTTCCCCGGCTCCGGCCTGTACAACCGGGGGCCGCAATGGGCCGTGGCCAGCGAATTTGTGGAGACCACCCAACTGTTTGCCCGCACTGTTGCGACCATCGACCCGGACTGGCTGGAGCGCCTCGGCGGCGAGCTGTGCAAGCGGAGTTGGTCTGACCCCCACTGGGAAAAACGCAGCGGCCGGGTGCTGGCAACCGAGCGGGTCACCCTGTTCGGACTGCCAATCGTCCCTGGCCGCCGGGTCGAATACGGCCGCATCAACGAGAAGACCGCCGAAGAGGCGCGCGAAATCTTCATCCGCGAGGCCCTGATTAACCGGCAACTAGGTGGCCGCTACCCGTTCCTCGCGCACAACGTGGCCTTGGTGGAGCAGTTTCAGGAAATGGAGGAACGGTTCCGCCGCCGCGACATCGTCGTCGACGAGGAGGTGCTTTTTCAATTTTACGATGAGCGGCTGGAGCTGGTCTACGACCGCCATACCCTCAACCGCCAGTTGCGCGCCCGCAAGCGCGATGACTTCCTCCGGATGTGCGAGGCGGACATCTGCCTGAGCGCTCCGGACAGCGAGGAACTGTACCGCTTCCCGACGAGCGTGCACAGCGGCGAGCTGGAGTTGGAACTGAGTTACCTGTTCTCCCCGGGTGACCAGGCAGACGGGGTGACGGTGCGCATCCCCCGGCACCTGCTGACCCACTGCAACCCGCGGGTCTTTGAGTGGCTGGTCCCGGGGCTCTTACCGGAAAAGCTGCTCCTCCTGCTGCGTCGGCTGCCCAAGCAGCTACGCCGTCGGCTGGTGCCCATGCCTGACGCGGTCGACCGGATCATGGACAGCCTCAGCCTGGGAGAGGGATCGCTCTATCAGGAACTGGAGCGCTCCATCCTGCGCGCTTGGCAGGTAACCGTGCGCCGCGAGGACTGGCAGGCCGACAGCCTGCCACCACACCTGCGCATGCGCTTTCTGCTCGTTGACGACCAAGGCGCAGCCCTGACCCACAGTCGTTCCTTCAACGACCTGTTGCACACCCAGCAGCAGCAACAAACCACTTCCCAGACACAGGCCCCTGCCCCTGCCCTGCCGGCGGAACGGGAAGTTTGGGTCGACGACCTCGACACCATTGAGCCGCGACTTATGATCGCCGGTGCGGACGGTCGCGCCACCCGGCTGCTGTTCGCGGCCCTGCGGGTGGACGAAACCCAGAACCGCGTGCTGCTCACCTATCTGGATAGCGAGGTCGCCAGCCAACGGCTGAACCGGCTCGGCCTGCAGTTTCTCCACGGCCACGCCTGCCCTAGTGAGGTCAACACGATACGGAAACTCTGCCGCGCCGCGGTGACCAGTCATTCGGCCTCCTGGTTGAGCCTCGGCACCAAGGATTCGGCCTTGGGGCTACGCAGCCGGCTGCAGGCCTTTCTCCTCGACGCCGTGTTCACAACCCGCTCCGGCGAATTACCCACAGCGAACCAGTTTCGCGAAATGAACCGACAGGCGATGGCTCGGGGCGTGGTGCGTACCGCCAGAGCTGTCCTCGACCAGGTTCTGGCCATTTTGGCGCAGCGGCGGGCTGTGTGTACGACCATCACCAAGTGGGCAAGCCGGGCGAAACGAAGCCGGAGCTATGACGAGACCCGTTACACTGACTACCTGGACACACTCGGGCAAATCCTTCCAGAGGATTTCCTCCAATCCCGACAAGCCGAGGACTTGGCGCATACCCTGCGCTACCTGCAGGCCCTCAGCCTGCGCATCGAGCGGGCCGACCACTCACCGCTAAAGGACACCAAAAAGGCCGAACGACTGCAGCAACCTCTTGCCCGACTGCGGCGCATGGCCCGCTTCGACAGTCCGTCGCCGGCCTGCGCTGCCCGCCGGCGGGAATATAGTGAACTGGTCGAGGAATTCCGCGTGTCGATCTTTGCCCCCGAACTGGGCACAGCCCTGCCGGTGAGCGACCAACGGCTCGCGCAGAAATGGCAGGAGGTGGAAAACGATTGCCAGAGCGTCGAGTGAGCGGTTGCCGACCTCAGCTGTAAATAAGAATGAACGCGTCGTTGTTGAAGCCGATGCGCAGGCGGCCGCCGTGCGTGCGGCCATAGACCAGCCAACCGGGCTCGCCTTTGATCTCGCAATGGAGGCTTTGGGGTGAGTGCACGCCACGCAGGGTGTCGCACCAGGAAACCAAGGTGGCCTCGTCACTATCGCGACCGGCGATCTGTTCGCCCATCTGCCGGGCGAGATTGAAATCAATCGTCACACCTTCAACCTGAATATCGATGTGCTGCATAAACGCCTCCCGGCGACCACTGCTGTGCACAGCAGGGCCGCCTCACTGTTGAAATTATTTTTCTCTCGACCCTTCTTCACAATTGCCTTGTTCCGACCTTCTCAGGTATAATTTTCCGCCATCAACGGGTACACAACGTACCCAATAAGGGACGGCCCCTGCCTCCCTATCCACCAGCATCAAGGAGGACTGTCGTGAACAGGAATATGTTGCAACTGCTCCCGCTGTGTCTGATGATGGCTCTTCTGGTCGCCGGCTGCGCAGGCACCAAAAAGGCCGAGCAGGCTGCTGCGCCCGCCGCGCAGGAATCGGTCCAGCAAGCCAAACCGATGCTCTACGAAGGTGAGGTCACCGGCGTGTCACAGCTGGCCAAATCCATTTCTATCTCGGTCGGCAAGGGAGATGCGGCCAAGGTGATGATGGTTAAGTTCGACGACCAGACCAAGAACGTCAAAGATGCCGTCAGCGGTCGCGCCGTCAAGATCGTCTATGAGATGCGCGGCAAAGACGCCTATGCCACCAATGTCCAGCTCAAACTGGCCAAGCTGCCCGAGGGCGTCACCGAGATCAAGACATCGGAACTGGAGCAGCTGATCGACACCAAAACCAAGCTGTCTCTGATCGACTCCCGGCCCGCTGCCCGTTACAACCAGTCCCACCTGCCCGGTGCGGTTTCCATCCCCGTGCCTATGTTGGAGGAAAAACAGGCGGCAGTGCTGCCCAAGGACAAAGACGAGCTGATCGTCTTCTACTGCGGAGGGCCCACATGAGGCATGTCCACGACCTCCGCCGGTCTGGCGAAGAAAAATGAGTCTACCAACGTTCGGGTGTATCTCGATGGTGAACCCGCTTGGATGGAAAACCATCTGCCCACCTATTCCACCAAAGAATTCGTCCTCCATGGCAACGTCGTGCTGATCGATATCCGGCCCCGTCAGGAGGCGATTCCCGGTCGCATCAAGGGCGCCTACAGTGTGCCCTACGACGAACTTGAGGACAAGCTCGACGACGTGCCCCGCAACGCCCCCATTGTCCTTTACGGTGACGAGGAGGTGATGAATGCCGTCAATGACGTGCGCGACATGGGCTTCAACTTTGTCTCCCTGGTCAGGGGCGGCTACGACGGTTGGATCAAATCCGGCGAGGAAATCGACAAAGGGCCGATCTTCAGGACCGAGATCCAATGGGTACGCAAGCTCGGCAAGGGCGAGGTCTCAGTGGCCGACTTCCGCAAGGCGGTCCTCGGTGAGGACAAAAATGCGGTTGTCGTTGACGCCCGGACCAAGGAGGAAATCGGCGAACTGGGTATTTTCACCAATACCATCAATATCCCTCTGGACGAGATCTCAGACCGAATGAACGAACTGCCCAAGGACAAAAAGATCTACGTCCACTGCTCAACCGGTGCGCGAGCCGACATGGCCTACAACGAACTAGTGAAGCATGGCTTTGACGTCAAGTTCCTGCTCCTGAACATCAAGGACGCGGAGTGCGACTGCCCGATCATCACACCGTAACGACCGCTGGCCCCTGACCGGAGTCAGGGACCACCCCGAAGGCGGTATCCGGACCGAAGAGCAGTCTGGATGCCGTCTTTCTTTTTTCCGGTACAGGAATGCTGCTCAGAGCGCGTTCAGTTGAATGAGCAGGTCGGCAAGGAGAGGCAGGGTTTTCCGGGCGATGGGGATCGCGCCGGTCGGGCCGGAACGCTCCACCGCCTCGGCCAGACTGGATATCGACTCGACACCAAGGCTGGCTGCAGCACCCTTGAGGCTATGGGCCGCGGCAACAGCAGCGGCTCCGTCCTCCTCGGCCACGGCCTGCCGCAGGAGATCGAGATCGGTGGCGGCCGCCTCACGAAACAGGATGAGCAGTTCCTCGAGGAGCGTCGCGTCACCGGCGGTGTCAGCCTGCGCCGCGGTTCTGTCCCACTGCAACTCAGCCATGGCACTTCCTTGAAGACCGCGGAGGCAAATCAGCGCAGGCAGCGGCGTAGGCCGAAACCGCCGCAAAGGGAATAACCCCATCGCGGAGGCAGGAGAGACGGCCAGCAGAGAAGCCAACCAGGGTCGATCCGCGCCCGCCCGGAGTAGCACCACCGTCGAGCACCAGCTCGACCGTGTCGCCGAACACAGCATATGCCTCGGTAGCGGTCACTGCAGCCGGCTGGCCGGACAGGTTGGCACTGGTGGCGGTGAGCGGCCCGCCACAGGCTGCGATCAGTTGGTTGGTCGCGACCAGGGGCGACTGACGGACTCCCACTGTGCCGGTGTTGCCAGTAAGCCGCGCGGAAAGATCGGTCCGCGCTGGGCAGACCAGGGTCAGCGGCCCGGGCCAGAAGCAGCGCATCAGGGTGGTGAACAGGGGCGGGATGCTCCGCGCCAGCAGACCGAGCTGCTCCGGCCCGCTGACCAGCACAAGGATTGGCAGGCCGACGGGCCGTCGCTTAACCCTGAACAACCGTTCCAGGGCAGGGGACTGAAAGGGGTCCACCGCCAGTCCGTAATACGTCTCGGTCGGAAAGGCAACCACACCCCCGCCGCGGACAATCTCCGCCGCGCGGCGCAGCGTGGCCTCGGTAATCGCGACCGGACCGTTCACATCGTCAGGGCCCGGTTCTTGGCAGCCACCTGTTCGGCCATATCGCGTACGTGCTGATCAATCTTGGTCTGCAGGGCCGGGTTGCTAATCGCCAGGATGCGTACCGCCAGCACGGCCGCGTTTTTTGCCCCGGCCTTGCCAATACCCATGGTGGCCACCGGGATGCCAGGCGGCATCTGCACAGTGGAGAGCAGGGCGTCAAGACCGTTCAGCGAGGAGGCATCCAGCGGCACACCGATGACCGGCAGGGTGGTGTGTGCGGCAAGTACGCCAGCCAAGTGTGCGGCCATACCCGCTCCCGCGATGATGAGCTTCAGCCCCCGCTCCCGCGCGCTGCGGGCGTAGACCACGGCCTCCCCAGGGGTGCGGTGGGCCGAATTGATAGACATCTCAAAGGCTACCCCGGCCCATTCGAGAAATTCGGCGGCAGCACGCATCACCGACAGGTCCGAGTCGCTGCCCATGACAATGCCGACCACAGGGCCGACCGGATTCTGAAGCCGGGCCAGGGCACGGTGGCCGATGTCGCGGCGGAAGGCGCAGCCGGACCATTTGATTAGGTCCACCGCCTGGTAGGCCCGATCAATGGCCTCGCGGATATCCGTCCCGATGGCAGTCACGCCCAGCACCCGGCCGCCCTTGGTGACTGTCTGCTTGTCGCGCATCACTGTGCCGGCGTGGAACACCTCCACGCCTTCAACCTTAGCCGCCTTGTTCAGCCCCTTAATCACCTTGCCGGCCTCGTAGGGGCCGGGATAACCGCCCGAGGCCATAACCACACAGACCGAAGGTCGGGGATCGATCTCCAGCTGCACCGTGTCGAGGGTGGCGTCAATGCACGCTTCAAACACGTCCACCAAATCGCTCTGCAACCGCATCAGCAAGGGCTGGCATTCGGGGTCACCGAAGCGGCAGTTGAACTCGAGCACGTTCATCTGGTCGCCGTCGATCATTAGGCCCGCATAGAGCATGCCCGTGTAGGGGCGGCCCTCCGCGGCCATGCCGCGCACGGTCGGCAGCATGACCTCCTCCATCACCCGTTGGGTCAGCGCCTCGCTCATCACCGGAGCCGGCGAATAAGCACCCATGCCGCCCGTGTTTGGCCCCTGATCATTGTCCCAGGCCGCTTTGTGGTCCTGTGAGGAGGGCAGTGGCAACACTGTTCGGCCGTCAGTGAAGGCGATGAACGAGGCCTCCTCGCCGGTGAGGAACCCCTCAATCACCACGCGACTGCCGGCCGCACCAAAGGCCTTGTCGCGGATGATCAAGTCCACCGCCTGCTCGGCTTCAGCCACGGTGTGGGCGATGATCACCCCCTTACCGGCGGCCAGGCCGTCCGCCTTGACAACACAGGGCACACCGGAGGCGGCGATATATTTTTTTGCCTCAGAACGCTTGGTAAAAGATTGGTAGCGGGCGCTGGGGATATTATGCCGAACCAGGAAATCCTTGGTAAAGACCTTGCTCCCCTCAAGCACCGCCCCTTTACTGTCCGGCCCAAAAATGCGCAGCCCCTGCTCCTGAAACGTGTCGACAATGCCCAAGGTCAGCGGCTCTTCCGGACCGACCACGGTCAGGTCGATGCCCTCTTGGAGGGCAAAGGCGAGCAGGCCGGGGATGTCATTGGCAGCGATATCGACGCAGGTGGCCATTGTGCGGATACCAGCATTGCCGGGCGCACAGAAGAGTTCCGGGGTTTTGGCCGACTGGCCCAGTTTCCAGACGAGCGCGTGTTCGCGGCCGCCGCTACCTATGACGAGAATTCTCATGGTCCACGCTCCGTTCGCTGAATTGCTTAATACATCGTTCCGATTGCGCATTTCTTTCTAATAAATCTCCATCGACCACGTCCAGCAAAATATCGGGCCATCGGCGGGCGAACGGAAAACCGTCCTGTTTTTCATGGGATTCACAAGGAATAGCGATGGTTTTCCGGTATTTTTCTTGACACCCGTAGCATCAAACAGTACCTTCGCAAAAATGAGGACTCATTCATTTTCTAAAGCAACTGCTTGATTGAACATGTGGAATGAAATCTCCTGACAAGCACCGCAAGATAATACGTGCTGCCATCAAGGTCTTTGCCAAGAAGGGCTTCTTCAACGCTCGTATCTCCGATATTGCCAAGGAGGCGAAGGTCGCCGACGGCACAATCTATTTGTATTTCAATAACAAGTTTGACATTCTCCTGTCCGTTTTTGAACAGGAGATTGGCAAACTGATCGAACAGGTCGCCCAACTCCTCGACAAGGAAGAAAACCCAAGGAGAAAACTCGAGATCTTCATCGCCAACCATTTGGAGGAGATGAAGCGCAACAAGAACCTTGCGGAAGTCATCCACATCGAACTCCGCCAGACGAGCAAGCTCATCCGCGATTACCGTCGCGACAAGTTCAGTGAATACCTCGACATTCTCGCCACGATCATCGACACGGGGCAACAAGCGGGTTTCTTCCGTCCGGACGTCCAGCCCGAGATCCTCAAACAAATCATCTTTGGAGCCTTGGATGAGGTGTCGAGGATCTGCAACACCGGCAAAGATCACCCTTACACCATCGAGGAGGTGAGCCGCCAGCTCACCGCCATCTTCCTGGAAGGACTGCTCGCCTCCCGGCCCTGAGCCTGTCCCGGACATTCCCTCACACCCCCTTCCGTCCCCCTCGCCGACCGTGGACCGAACCGGCAGCGTCCGCCGGCCCGTCCTGCAGCAATTCCTACTGGATTTTCGACGGTGAGATGAGGACCACATCGAACTCACGAATGCCGCCAGGGGTCTTGGTGACCACCTCATCACCAGCCTCCTTGCCGAGCAGCGCATGGCCCAGCGGCGAGAGTACGGAAATCGACCCCTTTTTCACGTCCGCCTCCTCTGGGCCGAGCAGCTGGTAGGTGACCTCGGCCTCAGTGGTCAGGTCCAAGAGGGTGACCACCGTGCCAAACACTGCCCGCTCGGTGGGCACCTTGGAGCAGTCGATGACCTCAGCTCGGCCGAGTTTGTCCTTGAGTTCTAAAATGCGGCCTTCGACCAGGCTTTGCCGTTCCTTGGCGGCATGATATTCCGCATTCTCGCTAAGGTCACCGTGAGCCCGGGCCACCTCGATGGCCTTGACAATTTCGGGCCGCTCCACGCGCTCGAGCCGTTCGAGTTCTTTGCGGAGTTGCTGATTTCCCGTCAACGACATCGGGATGCGTTGAACCATCTCCAAATCCTCCTGTTGCGCAGGCGCAGCCGTGCCTGTGGCAGGCCTGCTGGTGTTGTTCGTATGAAAATAGAAAAAGGCAGAGGCCCCGCCATACGGCGAGGCCTTTTCTGCCTCAGGGGCGACCGGCGGACACTGCCGGCGCCGTGGTTAGCTGGTTTGGTAAAACCGCTGAATGGTCTCGACGACGAAAGCGAGTTGGTCGTCGGTGAGTTCCGGGTAAATGGGCAGCGCCAGAGACGTTGCGGCGGCCCGCTCAGCCACCGGGAAGTGTAGCTGCCGGTACACCTCCGCAGTGAGGCATTTCTGCTGGTGCAGGCAGAGTGGATAGTAGATTTCGCAGCCGACCCCGTTTTCCTGCAGAAACTGGCGCAGTTCGTCGCGCCGCGGCACGAGAATGACAAACTGGTTATAGATGTGGTGATTGTGCTGTTCTGCCCCCTCGACGCCGGCATAGATCGCCTGCGGCAGGGTCACCGGATCGCCGGCCAGGCCGGCTTCGCGGAAGAGCTGACGATAGCGGTCCGCGTTGCGCCGCCGTGCCGCGTGCCAAGATTCAAGATGGTCGAGCTTGACGCTGAGTACTGCGGCCTGGATGGGATCAAGCCGAAAATTGCCACCAACCCGAGAGTGGTAATATTTGGGCTCTGCGCCGTGATTACGGTTGGATTGGACAATACCGGCAAAATCCTCGTCAGAGGTGGTGATCATGCCGCCGTCGCCGATGCCGCCCAAATTCTTACTGGGGAAGAAGGAGAAACAACCACTTAGTCCCATGCTGCCGGCCCGTTTCCAGGTCACGATATCGCTGTCGGTGAACGGATACTCAGCGCCGATCGCCTGGGCCGCGTCCTCGATCACCGGCACGCCGTGTTCCTCGGCCAGACGGCTGATCCGCCCCATGTCGGCGCACTGGCCATAGAGATGGATCGGAATAACGGCCTTGATCCGCCCTCCTGCTTTCCGGTCCGCGTCCAAGGCCTCGGCCATGCGGTCCGGATCCATGTTCATGCTCTCCGGCTGCACATCCACAAACACCGGCTGGGCCCCTGTGCGGAGCACCGTGCCCATGGTGGCAAAGAAGGTATACGGTGTAGTTAGCACGAGATCGCCGGGACCGATGTCGATCGACATGAGCGAGACAAGCAGCGCGTCCGTGCCGCTGGACACACCGATAGCGCAGGTTGTACCGCAATAGGCGGCGATTCTTTCCTCGAACCAGCTCACTTCCTGGCCGAGAATATATCCGGTGGAATCAATCACCCGGGTAACGGCCTCCATGATCTGGGGACGCAGACGGGTCAATTGTGGTTTTAAATCAAGCAGAGGTACATGCATTGTGGGCGAAAAAGAGGAGAAGTGTGGAGGGAAAAAAATGTTTAGGAAGAATGGTCCGTCGGACCGGCAGCCAGGATAACGCTGTCGCCGCTGAAAAAATCCTTGATGTCGGGCATTTCCTTTCCGAACTGTTTCTTCAGTTTTTTAAGTAAATTGGACTCAATCTGACGGACCCGTTCGCGCGAGATGCTGAACTCGTCGGCAATGGTCTGCAGGGTCCGGGGTTCGTCGCTGAGCAGGCGGGTGTTGAGGATGACCTGCTCCTTGTCGTTCAGTCGGGTACTCAGGTCGGCAAGGATCGTTGCCAATCGTTCGCGTAGCTGCTGGCTGGCGACCATATCCTCAATGCCCGGGCCGTCGTGGGGGATGAAGTTTTTTTGTTCGTCTTCCGAGTCGCTGCGCACCGGGGCCTCCAGAGAAACATCCCAGTTGTCCATACGCTGACCCATCTCGACGACTTCGCTCTCCTTGACGTTTAGACGTTCGGCCAGCAACTTGACCTCGGGCTTAAACCCCTGCGACTCAAGCAGTTTCTTCTCTTTGTTGAGACTGAAGAACAACTTCCGTTGCGCCTGGGTGGTGCCGATCTTCACCAGCCGCCAGTTGTCCATGATGGACTTGAGAATATAGGCACGGATCCAGTAGGCGGCATAGTAGGAGAACTTCACCCCGCGGTAAGGATCGAATTTCTTAGTGGCCTGCACCAGGCCGACATTGCCCTCCTGGATGAGGTCCATGAAGTTCTGCATCCAGTACTTCTGGAAATCCATGGCCACCTTGACCACCAAGCGCAGGTTCGAGGAAACGAGCCTGTAGGCTGCGTCGGGGTCACCGGTATCTTGAAAGCGGACCGCCAACTCCTCGGTCTCTTCGCGGCTGAGCAGCTCGTACTGGCTGATCTCTTGGAGGTAGCGGTGGAGGGCCGGGTTACTCAGCGCCGGCAGATTTTCGTCGCTGGGGAGCAGCACCAGTGGGTGCTGCATCGGCTCTTGCTGTTCCGGACTGTTGCTGTCGGTCGTGTCTTTCATTCCCTCTGTCATCCATCAGAACACGCAATCCTGCAGGGGAGAAGCTCCTGCTAGACGTAGCGCGAAAACTTTACTCGAAAATTTCAAAATATACACTTTAAGCTGAACGTGATCGCAGTGAGGTTTTTTTTTCCCCGGAGCGGGGCTATATATATGCGGCTATCCTGTTGCCCTTCCCGTTCCTTCCAGCTTTTTTTGCC
>JAVEYP010000003.1:0-17927 GCA_034003445.1 Desulfobulbus sp. | reverse complement strand
CGTTACAGCAATTTATGCGCATCCATGTGCAGGACTAAGTCAAGCATACGGTTTGAATACCCCCACTCGTTGTCGTACCAACTCATGACCTTCACCGAGGTGCCGAGCACCCGGGTGCACAGACCGTCAACAATAGAAGAATGGGGGTCGCCCTGAAAGTCAATGGACACCAACGGTTCCTCGGTGTAGCGCAGATAGCGGTTGGCCGCCGTGGCCAGGGCCTTGTTAACTTCTGGTACGGTGGTTTCCCGTTCCACCTCGATGACCACGTCGACCAGGGAAACATCCGGAGTCGGCACGCGTACGGCGAGGCCTTCAAATTTATTCTTCAGTTCCGGTATGACCAGGGAGACTGCAGCAGCGGCGCCAGTTTTGGTCGGCACCATGGACAGGGCCGCAGCCCGAGCCCGACGCAGGTCTGGATGAGGAAAATCGAGCAGTCGCTGGTCGCCAGTGTAGGCGTGTATGGTGGTCATCAATCCTCTTATGATACCAAAGTTGTTGAGGATGACCTGAGCCACCGGCGCCAGACAGTTGGTGGTACAAGAAGCGTTCGAGACCACGTGATGCGCTGTCGGGTCGTATTCGTCTTCGTTGACGCCCATGACGATGGTTTTCACGTCGCCCTTGGCGGGTGCGGAGATGATCACCTTGGCGGCCCCGGCATCGATGTGCGCCTTGGCCGCGTCCATGTCATTGAACAAGCCAGTGCACTCCAGCACATACTCTACGCCAAGCTGCCCCCAGGGAATCTCGCTGGGCTTGCGGTGGCTGGTGATCGGAATGCTTCTACCGTCGACCACGATCGCGTTATCCCCGGCAACGATCTCCTGTTGCGAAACCCCCATGATGGAGTCGTATTTGAGGAGATGGGCGATGGTCTTCACATCGGTGAGGTCGTTGATGCCTACGACCTCGATGTCAGCGAAGATCGGATCCTTGGCCAGTGCCCGGAAGATGTTTCTGCCAATTCTGCCAAAACCGTTAATTCCCACTTGTATGGTCATATTAACAACTCCTTGTATTATTTTGGATTATTTTCCACTTGTCACTGCACAAGCAGGCGATGCTCGGGTAATTCCCGGAGAATCGCTTCAATACGCGCCGCACAGACAATCGCCTCGTCACACTGCCGGTCGCAGGACCGGGCCCGCCGGTAGGCGGTGAGCGCCTGTCCGTACCACTGCCCGCGCAGGTAACTCGATCCGACCAAGCAGAAGCCAACCGCGGGACGACCGGCAAAGGTGTCGGCAAACAGATCCTCCAGCGACTCGCCCCACAATTCAACCACCACTTCCTCCATTTCCATGAGGAGACGAAGCACCTGTGGATTAGCCGCCAGCTCGGGCAGCATCATGCGCAGCAAGAAATTCGTCTGCGCAAGCAGACCGCCAATACGTTCCATCTGCCCGTCCACATCCCCAGCGATGCGCCCGATCATGGCACGGAGGTCGACCATCCGCGCAATGGCCTCGTCCGAACGATTCGGCTTCTTGTCCGAGTCCGCGAATCCCCCGAGGGCGACCCCGGCCGGCCTGTAGGCAGCGAGCAGGTGGAGGTCCTCCTTGAGCTTCATCGCCTCGTGGAACAGGGAACCGATCAACCAGTCCACCAAGGCACCGCGAACATGCTCGGCCCGTCGTTCCTGCGGCCAGATGCGGTGGCAGAGGTCCTTCAGCTGCCAGAGCGGACCGTTGTCTCGCTCGGTCCCCACCATGGCCGCCAATCGTTCCTGCAGCCGTGCCGAAGTATCTCCTCCAGCCGGCTCGTCGTCTACGGGACGATTGCGCCAAGTGGCGTAGAGCTCGAAAAAACGGCTGGCCAGGTGAAAAAATTCACCGAGCGCCTGGCGGACGAAATAATCCCGGCGGCCTGTGAACCATCCGCCGGCGCGCACCGGCAAAGAGCGTCCGCCGGACTCAACGGCCGCCAGGGTACATCCTGCGCGCTTGGCGGTAGAGCAGCAGATAATCATCCATCACCTTTTCCCAGGTGTGCAGGCGGGCAATGCGCTCGACCGCGGCCACCTGCATGGTGCGGAGCGCCCAGGGATCCTCCAGGTAGGTTGTCAGCGCCCGACCCATAGCCTGGGTCAGGGCCTCCGGGGTGTTGTCAGCGTAAGCGAACCCGGTCTCGCCGTCGATCACCTTGACCAGACCGCCGACCCGATGGACAATGGGCAGGTTGCCGAGCAGTTGGGCGATGTAGTCGGTCAGGCCGCAGGGTTCGTAACGGGAAGGAATGAGAAAAAAATCACCGGCCGCGTAAATGCTGTTGGCTAAAAGTGGGTCGAATCCCCGCAAAAAGCAGACTCGGTTCCGACCGATTTCTGAGGCGGTCAGCAGTTCCAACTGCTGTTCCAATTCGGGAGCGCCGGAGCCGAAGACGAGGAAGCACGCCAACGGTTCCAAGAGCAGCAGGTCGTCGATGGCCTGGATGAGGATGTCCACTCCTTTCTGCTCGGTCAGCCGGCCGATAAAGGTGAACAGCGGCGAGTCTGCCTCGGCAGGAAGCGAGCCGAATTGTTTGACGCGTTCCCAGGGAACGTTGGTGCTGACCCGCTGAAGCAGGGTCTCCTTGCAGATTTTTTTTCCGGCCAGCTCGCCCCGCCTGACATCGAAAGCAGCCGCCAGTCCCAGTTGTTCCGGGCGGGATGAGTCAAAGGAAGCTGGATCAATGCCGTTGGTGATACCGGCCAGGTGCACGCCCCGATCAAGGAGGGCATGGCCCAGCCAGCCGGTTCGGGCGTCATCGGGGGTTTCCTGCAGTTCCCGGCCATAATTCTCGCTCACCGTGTTGAGAGCCGCATAGGGCGAGGCGGCCAGGAACGGATCGAAACTGCCGCCCAGCCGGCTGGACAGGATCACCCGTTCCGGCAAGGAGGTGACGGCGCGGGCGAACTCGATGTCATCCGTCTCCTGATGGTATCCCAGGCCGGCGTTGTGGACGGTCACCACCGCCCCGGTACGTCGGAAGTAGGCACGCCAGCCAGCGTTTTCGCGCATCATTGCGGGCAGGGTGGCAGCATGGCCGTCGTGGCAATGGATGACATCGGGTCGCTCCTCGAGCAAAATCATTAGGTCCAGCGCCACCTTCTGCAACAGAACGTTCATAGCAAAGTAGTCGAAGTGACCGCCGCCGGCTCGCTGCCAGGCAACCTCCTGTTCATCTATCTCCGTGTAGGTGTACACCCCCCGTTTGGTGGCAAAACGGTCCGCCTCCACAAGAAAGACCTGCACCCCGTTCATCATCCTCTGCCAGACCGCCACCTGCTCCCGCCGCTCTTCAGCGGCGTAGTTCATGTCGACCTCGAAGACATGACTAAACCGTCTCGCGGCAATGCGGCCATGCCTGTTGCCAAGGTTGACGGGAGTGAAGCCGAGGTGGGCGGCATTGACAAAACCGTAACGGGGCAGAACCACCCGCACCGTGCAGCCCGCGCGGGCCACGAGCGACTCGGCCAATTGACGGCAGACGTCCTTGACCCCGCCGGCGCCGGCCAACCCTTCATACTCCCGCGTCACCAGCCACACCAAGCGAATGTCGCTGCTCACGTCTTCGCTCATGGTGCGCTCCTTCTTCGCCCCCCTCGTCTCCGATGGCCTGTGTGCCACAGGCCTGTCCTCGGGGTGGCCAGCCTGTTTCGTCGTAACCAGTGCAGCCAACTTTCCGACCAGTTGTTCCGGCGTGCGATCCACCGTATCCAGCCGGACATCCGAACCGGCCGCATACAGAGGCGAGCGCCGGGCGAGCAGCGTAGCAATCTCGTCCTGCGGCGCGTCGCCGGTGAGGGACGGCCGCTGCGCCGCGGTTTGGGCGTCGCCCGCCATGCGCCGGCGGATGGTCGCCTCGTCGGCCTCAAGCCAGACAACGAAACTCCACTCGCGCAACAGGTCCCATTCCGCGGTCTGCTCAATGGCGCCGCCGCCGGTGGCGATAACCGTCCGCGTCATGGTCTGCGTTTCAAGCAGCAGTTCCCGCTCCGCCTGCCGGAAGCTTTCCCAGCCAGAGCGGGCAACAATCTCAGCAACGGTGCCGCCCAGCCGGTCGCAGAGCACACTGTCGGCATCGACAAAGGCGTAGTTGAGCCGAGCGGCAAGCCGCCGGCCAACGGAGGTCTTGCCAGTGGCACGGAATCCTGTAAAAACAATGGTCTCGGGAAATTCGTTCATGACTCGGCGCAGCATAGAGGATAGTTTAGCCGCTCTTCAAGGACAAAGCCGCCGCTGCTATTTTTTTCTTTGCTTTTTAACTGGTTGATCTTATTGTAACACTTAATTTATCACATTTCCAGCGCCCCGGATAATAGCATGGAATACAAGGATTACTATCAGATTTTGGGGGTCGGCCGCGATGCCACCCAAGACAACATCAAGCAAGCTTACCGCAAACTAGCGCGGAAATACCATCCTGATGTCAGCAAAGAAAAGGACGCCGAGACGAAGTTTAAGGAGACCGGCGAGGCCTACGAGGTGCTGAAGGACCCTGAGAAACGGACGGCTTACGACAAATTCGGCGCGAACTGGCGCAACGGTGACCATTTCGATCCGCCGCCCAACTGGGACGCCGGTTTCGAGTTCCGCGGCGCCGGCTACACGGGCGCGGACACAAGCGGGTTCAGCGATTTCTTTGAGTCGCTGTTCGGTCGCGATCAAGGCGGTGCGAGACGACAGCAAACCTTCCGTATGAAGGGTGAGGACCAGCACGCCAAGATCGTTATTTCACTGGCCGACGCCTATCACGGAGCCAAGCAGACCATGACCCTCACCCGTCAGGTGGTCGATGGAGCCGGTCACGTCACGACCAGTCCACACAGGCTCCATGTGACCATCCCCAAGGGTATCATCGAAGGCCAGCGAATCCGCCTGGAGGGTCAGGGCATGCCCGGCTATGGCGGCAGCCCGGCCGGCGATCTCTATCTGGAGATCGCCTTCCAAAAGGACCCGCTGTTCCACGCAGAAAAGCGAGATATTCATCTTGCCCTGCCGGTGACACCGTGGGAGGCGGCGCTGGGAGCCAGCCTCATCGTCCCAACCCTGGGCGACGATATTCAGATGAAAATACCACCCGGTTCTCAAGGTGGTAAAAAACTCCGTCTCAAGGGTAAGGGGCTGTCTGCAGGAGCCAATCAGGGCGACCAGATCGTCATCTTGGAAATCGTCGTACCCGAGGCAAAAACCGAAGAACAGCGGCAATTGTATGAGGCCATGGCAGAAAAGATGCCGTTCAACCCGCGCGCAGATATGGGACGCTGATATGAACGAAAAAATCACCTATCTCCAAGGCATGATCCTCAACGAGGAAACCTACTGTACACTGGCCGACCTGTGCCGGCTCTGCGGCGTTCCCGCAGAAGTGATCCATGAGATGGTCGAGGAAGGGGTGATCACTCCAGAAGGCCCCAGCCCGCGAGAATGGCGCTTCACCTACATGGCCATCAAGCGGGTCCATACGACCGTCCGGCTGCAGCAAGACCTCCGAGTTAACCTGCCGGGCTGCGCCTTGGCGCTTGACCTGCTGGAGGAACTCGAGGAGCTGCGCCGGCTCTTCCGAGCTCGTTAAAACCGACACCGCCCGAACTGCCCGCCTACCACGTACTACGTGAACAATCTCCTTCTGCTTCTTGAACAGCTTCAGCCCCTATCTTTAATCGTCGGCCTCGGTAGCGGAGTGCTCACAATTGTCCTGCCACTGCTGGTCTTTATCACTCGCGGACAGCGACGAAGACTGATTCTTGGGCTACAACTGAAGCAAAAGGAAAAAGAATTCGCGCAGTCCGAGGAGGAACTCGGCCGGCTACGCCTAGAGCGCAACCAACTGGCCAGAGAATGCCGGGAAATCGACATCGAGAATGCCTCCCTGCAGACGGCCTGCAATGTCATGCGCCAGCAGGTAGACGAACGTGAGACACTGCTGGCGCAGACTCGTCAGCAGATTGAGCAGGATTTCCGGCTCTTGGCCGGAAAAATTATGAACGAGAAGGAGGAAACGCTCAACCGGCGGCACGAATCCGCCCTGAATGCCTTGCTTATACCCTTTCACGATCAACTAACCGAGTTCAAGCGAAGGGTCGAGGACGTCCATGACCGCGAGGCGCGAGACCGCGTTGCCATGCTCAGGGAGATTCACCACCTCAAGGTACTCAACCAACAGGTGAGCAGCGAGGCTGCCAACTTGGCGGAGGCCCTGCGTGGCAAAAGCAAACTGCAAGGCCTGTGGGGGGAGATGGTCCTCTCCCGACTTCTTGAGTCATCAGGACTGCGTAGCGGCAAGGAATTCGCCGTACAGGTGCATCTCAAGGGCGAGGACGGCGCTGCCTATCTGCCCGACGCGCTTGTCTATCTGCCAGAAAACCGAACTATAATCATTGACGCCAAGGTCTCGCTCAAGGCCTTCGCAAACGCCCACCAAGCCCAAGACGAAGCCGGGCGGGCGGTCTGCATACGTCAGCACCTTGACTCGGTCAGAAAACATATCGCCTCGCTGTCCGGCAAAGAGTATCAGCGGTTGACCGGCTGCGGGTCGCTCGATTTTGTTGTGTTGTTCATGCCCATCGAGGGTGCCTTTCAGCTTGCCCTGGAGCAGGATCCGGAACTCCTCGTTCACGCCATGAACCGTAAAGTCATGCTGGCTAGCCCCTCCACCCTCCTGGCCATTCTCCGCACTATTCATCACCTCTGGCGCATGGACGAGCAGAACCGAAATGGTTTAGCCATTGCCAAACAAGCTGGAAATCTTTATGATAAATTCGTTGGCTTCGCCGAAGCATTCGAGGAAGTCGGTCTCCGCCTCAACCAGACCCACCAGGCTTGGCACACGGCGAGAAACCGTCTGGCCACCGGCCAGGGCAATCTCATAGCTCGCACCGAAGCTCTGAAGGAATTGGGGGTGCAAACAGCCAAGGACTTACCGGCAGCCCTCAAACAAACCGCATCCATACAGGGAGAATCATCATGAAATATGTCAGCGTCCTAGCCCTTCTCTTCCTCATGCTGCTCGCCTCCTGCGCCAACCGGGCGCAGACTGGCGCGGTCGGCGGTGGGGCGGCTGGCGCCCTCATCGGCCAAGCGATTGGCCACAACACCGGCGGCACCCTGATCGGTGCCGCGATCGGCACCATGCTTGGGTACATCGTCGGCAGCGAGATGGACAAGTACGACCGTCAGCAGCTCGACCACATGTACGAGCGGGGCGTATCCAACCAGCGTTCGAGCTGGGTAAACCCAGACAGCGGCAACCAGTACACGGTGACCCCGCAACCCGCGTATCAGAACCCCTCGAACCACCGAGTGTGCAGACGGGCGGAAATCGAGGCGGTCATCGACGGCCGGGCGGAGCGGACCTACAGCACCGCCTGCCGCAACGAATACGGTCAGTGGGAACTACAACGGCCCTGAACCGTTTGCACATGAGCAACGATGCCAGCGGGTGAGTTCACCGTCGCCACCACCAGGCGGCACGAGATGATCGACCTTACAGCCAAGGTGGAGTTGGAGGTGAGGGCAACGGGTGTGACGGCAGGTATCTGTATTTTGTACAACCCGCACACCACCGCCGCGCTCACCATCAATGAGGGAGCTGATCCGGACGTGCGGCGCGACCTCCTCGGTGCCCTTGAACGCATCCTCCCCTGCGATTACCCATACCAACACGCCGAGGGGAACTCGCCGGCCCACCTCATGACCATGCTCACCGGATCGTCCGTAACCGTTCTCATCCACCAAGGGCGGTTGCGACTTGGCACGTGGCAGCGGATTTTTTTCTGCGAGTACGATGGCCCGCGCGACCGGACGGTGTGGTGGAAAATCCTCGCGGGGTAGTCCCTCCCCACCGGAGTTCACTATGTTTTTTGGCTTGGATCGTGCCACTGACGAGCAATCGCTCATCGTCTTTCTCAAGCAGTTCAGTGAAAATCGACTGATCAGCGTTCTCGCACCGCGTATGAGTGAGAAGGAGATCCACCAGGTGGTCGATCTGCTTACCGGGATCATGCATAACCACCTGTCCGGCGAGGAATACCACAGCCTGTTCCTCGGCGAGGATCATCACCATCACTGACCCGTTGGCCTCGCCTTCGGTGGATATTCATTTATGACTACACTTGTCAATCTGCGCGACTATCTCGAACTGCTTCGCCGTAACGAGCAACTGCTGACCATTGACGAACCGGTCGATCCTTATTTGGAAATCGCCGAAATCCATCGCCGGGTCATTGCCCGGTCTGGGCCGGCCCTGTTGTTCACCAACGTCAAGGGCTCTGCCTTTCCAATAGTCACCAACCTGTTTGGCAGCAACCTGCGCCTAGAAATGGCCTTTGGCCGGCGGCCCGTAGACTTTGTCCGCGGTCTGGTCAGGTTGGCAGAACGCGGCATGGAGGTGTCCCCTGCCGGTCTCTGGCAACGGCGTTCGTTGTTCACGCAGGGCCTGCGCATTGGCCTGAACCAGGTGCGCCGTGGACCCATCCTCGAATGCTGCCAGCAACCCGCGCGGCTCAGCAGCCTGCCCATGCTGACCTCCTGGCATTCGGACGGCGGCGCCTTTGTCACCTTGCCGCTGGTTTACACAGAACACCCGGACGATCTGGGGCACAATCTTGGTATGTACCGCGTCCAGCGTTACGACGACACCACCGGCGGAATCCACTGGCAAATCCACAAGGGCGGAGGATATCATTACTGGGCCGCCGAGCAAAAAAACCAGTCCCTGCCCCTGACGCTCTATATCGGCGGCCCGCCGGCGCTGATGCTGGCTGCCATTGCTCCGTTGCCAGAAAACATCCCGGAGTTACTGCTCGCCTCCCTGCTCATGGGGAAAAAACTTTCCATGGTCGACGACCCGCGGGGCGGCCACCGTTTAGTAGCCGAGGCAGAGTTCGCTGTCAAGGGAGTGGTACCGCCCCATGTGCGCCTGCCAGAAGGTCCTTTCGGTGACCATTACGGCTACAACTCTCTCCAGCACGACTACCCGGTCCTTCAGACGACCCACCTCTACCACCGCAAGGACGCCATCTACCCTGCCACGGTAGTCGGCCGACCGAAGCAGGAGGATTATTTCATCGGCGATTTCCTCCAGGACCTGCTCTCGCCGCTCTTTCCGCTGGTTATGAAGGGGGTACTTCAGTTGAAGACTTTCGGAGAGGCCGGGTTCCACTGTCTTGCTGCGGCCAGGGTCACCGACCGCTACCCGCGAGAGGCCTTTGCCGCCGGGCTGCGTATCCTGGGCGAAGGCCAGCTGTCGCTTACCAAGTTTCTTCTGCTGACCGACGGCAGCATTGACGTGGCCCATTTCCCGCGCCTGTGGCAGCACATCCTCGAGCGCATCCAGTGGGACAGGGACCTGTTCGTTTTCACCAACGTTTCCCAGGACACGCTCGATTACACAGGTCCCTCGGTCAATAAAGGCTCCAAAGCGATGATGCTCGGCCTAGGCCAAGCAAAGTGTCGGGATCTGCCGGAAACGTTCACCGGCTCCCTCCCCGAAGAGTGCTCGCAACCCGTGGCCTTCCTGCCAGGCACGCTGGTGGTTGAGGGTCCCTCCTACGAATCTGCGCCGGACTTGGCTGCACACTTGGCCAGCTACCCGGGGGTCGCCTCTTGGTCCGTGCTGTTCCTCGTCGATTCTTCAGCCGAGGCGACCGCATCGCTGCAAGAATTTCTCTGGACTATTTTCACCCGGTTTGAGCCGGCCGCGGACATCCATGGCCGCGGCCAGACCGTTCGTCGTTTCCATGTTGGCTTAGAACCGCCCATTGTCTTCGACTGCCGGATGAAACCCTGGTACACGGAGGTCCTTGAAATCGATCCTGCGACCAAGAAGCTGGTGGACGGGAAAATCGACACCATCCTGCCGACGCGATATCGTTAACACCCGTTTTCGCTCCTCGTCCTATCCCCACTCTCTGGCAAGGCAAACCACACAACGAACCGATATGCTCGAACGACTGCAAAAAACCCTCGCTAGGGCCGGCATCGCCTCCCGCAGGGGGGCTGAGCAGTTGATCCGCACCGGCCGGATCACCGTTAACGGGAGGGTGGTACAGGCTATGGGCTTGAAGATCGACCCGCTGCGGGATGCGGTCGCCTGTGACGGCAAGCGGATCGACTTCGAGCAGAAAATCTATGTCCTACTCAACAAACCGGCCGGCTATGTCACCACCCTTGCTGACCCCCAGGGTCGGCCGGTGGTTGCCGACCTGGTGGTCGCCTTCTCCCAGCGTCTCTTTCCGGTCGGTCGGCTCGACCTCGACACCGAAGGTGCGCTGCTCATGACCAACGACGGTGAGTTGGCCAACTTCATCCTCCACCCCCGCTACGAAGTGAACAAGACCTACGAGGCCCAGGTCGTCGGCACACCGACCCCGGAGGCCCTGCGACTCCTGGAGGGGGGGGTGGAGATCGACGGGCAGCGCACCTGGCCGGCCACCGTGCGCCTTCTGACGCGGCGAGGCAACAGCACCCTGGTAGAAGTGATCATCCACGAAGGCAAAAAACGTCAGGTGCGCAAAATGTTCCAGGCCATCAACCACCGGGTCCTCCACCTGAAACGAACGGCTTACGGACAGCTGCGTTTAGGGAATTTGGCCAGTGGAAAATGCCGGGTTCTATCTGCAGACGACTTAAAAAAAATATTTTCCGGAAAGATTCCCTTTACAATCAAAAACATACCTGCTTAAGTTTCCACATTATTTCGAATGGCTTCATCGAGTGACTCGTGCAACAAAACATGCCAATTTTTGGCGGTGCCCTTACCTTTTTCTGCCAATCCCCCACAACATGCTGGAGGAGAAAGAAGTATGAATAAATCAGAACTGATCGAAGCACTCGCTGAAGCAATGAATATTCCCATTCGCGAGGCCGCATCGATAACCAACACGATTATCGAAACGATGAGCGATGCACTGGCCCAGGGCGAGTCCATCGAAATTCGAGGCTTCGGCAGTTTTGTTATCAAGGAATATCAATCGTATACCGGTAGAAACCCGAAAACAGGCGAGAAAATCAAGGTCAAACCGAAAAAATTGCCGTTCTTCAAGGTGGGCAAGGATCTCCGTGAACAGGTCAACCGCCGGGAGATTAACTAGCCAAGCCCAGGCAGTCCCTCCCCTTCACGGTGCGGCGCCGTCTTCGCCGCCAACCACTTCCCCGACAAGGTCGTAGATGTGCGCCTCGGTAATGCGCACCGGCACGATATCTCCCGGGGTGACCTGGCCGGCGGTAATCAACACGCACCCGTCAATGTCAGGCGCTTGATACCGGGTACGCCCTTCCAATAGCAAATCGCTTTCCGCGCTGACTCCTTCGACCAACACCGATTCCGTCCTGCCGACAAAACGGCCGAGCTTTTCCCTGCTGATAGCCGCTTGTGCTTCCATGACGCATTGATAGCGCGCCTCCTTTTCCTCCTCTCCTATCTTACCGGATAATTCGTACCCTGCGCTGCCCTCCTCGTCCTCATAAGCAAACACGCCGACATGGTCGAGCTGCCAGCATTGCAGGGCATCCACCATCTGGTCGACATCCTCCTCGGTTTCACCAGGGAAGCCGACCAGCATTGTCGTCCGGATGGCACAGTGGGGCAAAACACGTCGAATACGCGAAATCAGCTCATCCAGGGTAGTGTAGCCGTAGTGACGACGCATTCGGCGCAGCACCTGGTCGCTGACATGCTGAAAGGGGATGTCCAAGTAGGGCAGGACCCGCGGTCGGGAGGCCATCAGAGTCAGCAGCGTATCGGTGACGCTTGACGGGTAGAGATAAAGCAGCCTCAACCACGGAATTGAGGTGTGGTCGAGGATGTTCGAGAGGAGATCCACCAATCCGTGTCGCTGACGCAGATCCCTGCCATAGGCGGTAAGGTCCTGGGCGATCAGTGTCAGTTCATGGACGCCGCGTTGTTCGAGCGACTGCGCTTCGGCCACCAGATCCTCCACAGGACGACTGCGCAGTCGCCCGCGGATCGCGGGGATCATACAATAGGCGCAGTGGTTGTCGCAGCCTTCGGTAATTTTTAGGAATGAGCGATGGGGTGGCGTCGAGACCCGCCGCGCTGCGGTACGATCCATCAGATACGTGGCCGGACCTGAGCGGCTGACAACCCGACGCTCCGGCGATACGGCCTGGAGCAGGCGGGCTATCTCCGGGAATTCGTCCAAGCCGACGAAAAGGTCCACCTCGGGCAGTTCCGCTGCCAGATCGGCGCCGTAACGCTGCACCAGGCAGCCCGTTGCCACCAGTCTTTTGCTTGGCTCCGCAGCCTTGTAGCGGGCCAGTTCGAGGATCTTGTCGATGGCCTCCTCAACCGCCGAGCGAATAAAGCCGCAGGTGTTCACCAGCAGCAAATCTGCGTGTTCCGGCTCAGCGACCACCGTGTACCCATCACGTTCGAGGGCGGCGAGCATCACCTCGGAGTCAACCAGATTCTTAGCACAACCCAAACTCACCAAATACAGTGTTTTCATACCTAGTTCCCGTACCAGGATTGACGGAGTGCACGCGGTCGGTGGCTTTGCGTACCACCCCAAACGCGCGCCCGTGGCAGGTTGCCTGCGCTTGGCCATTGGCCGCCAGTTGCTCAACGGATAAAAGGTTTATGGCGTACACCACCACTTGCCCCCTGTCAACCAGTCCATCGGCCTAGAGCGTTTTTGGGCCAGTCCACGCCTGTCAGAATTTCCCTCCAGGCTCCGAACAATAGCCGCCGATTGCGTCTCACTTGGAGGGGGCCAAAAAATTAAAACTTGGTGTCTCCACAGGAGCATCGCCACCCGCGTGTTCCGGCGTTTGTCCAGCAAAACCGATGCAGTCTGATGAGAATTGCTGGCATAAAAAAAGGGCTGCGGCAGATGCCGCAGCCCTTCGGGACATAATGTTTGTTTCGGCTTACAGACCGAGCGCTGCCTTGAAGGGGTTGGCGTAGAGCAGGATGAAGGCGATAACCAGACCGTAGATGGCGATGGACTCGCAAAGAGCCATGCCAAGGATCATGATGGTGGTGATGGCGCCCTTGGCTTCCGGGTTACGAGCCACGCCATCACAGGCGCCGCGCAGACCGTTACCCATGCCGATGCCAGCACCAAATCCTGCCAGACCGATACTAAGGGCTGCGCCGATACAAATCAGACCGAGAGTGAGTTTGTCCATTGTTGTGTTCCTCCGTGAAATGATTCTATGAAGTTGGCCTTCTTCTCCGATGAACGGAACCGTATGATTCTATTAATGGGCTTCCTCCATGGCTCCCGCGCAGTACAGCAGAGAGAGCAGGACAAAGACAACCGCCTGGATCACTGAAACCAGCACACCAAGGGCGAGGATTGGCAACGGCGCGAAAAAGGCGCCAGCGAGCATGAAGAGGACGCCCAACAAAATCTCCTTGGCAAGAATGTTGCCGAAAAGACGCATGGAGAGCGAAATCATGCGGGCGAAGTTACTGATGACTTCAAGCATGAACATGAACGGCGCCAGCCACTTGTTCGGTCCCATAAAATGCTTGTAGTACTTCAGCCCGTGGTATTTGAATCCGAGAACATGGTGTGTCACCCAGACAATCAGGGTCATGGCCAGGGTGATATTGAGGTTCGAAGTGGGCGACATAAAGCCGGGGATCAGCCCTATGATGTTGGCAATAAGGATATATAAAAAGAAGGTCGCCATCATGGGGAAGAGCATTTTCGCGCCCTTCTCGCCTAGGTTCTCGGTGAAAAAGTTCATCAGCCCGCCAATCGTCACCTCCCAGAAATTCTGGCCGCTGCCAGGAATCATTTCCAGCTTGCCCATGGTCAGCTTGGGCACGATGATGAGGAAAATCATGACCATCCAGGTGTACGTCATATACGGTGCGCACAGTTGTTCCAGAATGGTGTGACCCACCGGCGTGTGCGGCACCGGCAATCCAAGACCTTGCAGAATCAACGAAATAAACAATATCGGATGTTCCATGACCTACATTCTCCTCAGACTTTGCTCGGCAGCCAGCTTGTTTTCCTGATCAACCCAATGGTGACGATGCTGCACATGACCGTGGTAAGCCCCAGCGTCAGACCGATCACATCGATGGTCATCTTTGAGGCCAATACAAACATCAGCAGGCCCAAAACAACCAGCCTCGTGAAAAAATGAATAATAAATCGAACAGTCTCGGCTTGGCTGACCGCACCCTGCTGTTCCCCGGCGACACTGATACGACTCGTTAACCTTCGCGCATCAAAGCGCAGAAGCAGAAAACTGCTGTTGACGAGACAACCGCCCACAAACACGGACCGGGCGAAAATCCATCCGTACGCGTACCAGCCGACCGCTGCCAGGACAAGGGTCAATATCCAGCTGAAGATCATAACGCTGCGAACAAGACCCGTTTCGCTACCGGTGTTGGATTCTCCCACGGAAACGGCCCTGTCAGTCATCCTTGAGTTTCCTCGCCAGTCCCCAGAGCTGCCTGAAACCCGCGGCAATCCCGAGACCGAGAAAAATAAAGGTGACGTACGGGGCCGTCCGGCCGTTGAAAACCTTATTGTCGAGCAGCCAACCCATCCCGAAACCGACGAGGATGGAAAAAACAAAGGTTATGCCCACATGGCTGTAAATCGCCAGTTGCCGGAACATTTCCTTTCCTTCGTCAGACATCACGCAATGCTCCACGCCAGCTGGACAATTGGTGCTACAGGTAGCATGCAGTCCTGGCAAACGCAATATTTTTTTAACTAAGCCATCAGATTTTTGAATGATGATTCAGTCAGCGACAGCGCTTTTTCCAAGTGACCGCGCTCATGCGCCGCAGAGATGAAGGTCGCCTCAAATTGGGACGGCGCCAGCCAGACGCCGCCTGCCAGCATCGCCTGAAAATAACGTGCGTACAATTCGGTGTCCGCCCGCAGAGCCGACTCGTAGTCGCGCACCGGATGGGGTGTAAAAAAACAAGTCATCAACGACCCGGCCCGGTTGAGAACCGCCGGCGCCTGGGCCCGGAGGAGGATTCCCGCCATTTCAGCGGCGAACCAGGCACTTTTCTCCTCCAGTGCCTCATAAAAGCCGGGGCTAGCGACGACCTTGAGCATGGCTAGCCCGGCTGCCATGGCCAGCGGATTGCCGGACAGGGTGCCCGCCTGGTAAACAGGGCCATCTGGGGCCACCCGGTCCATGATCTCCTGTTTGCCGCCGTAAGCGCCCACTGGCAGACCGCCGCCGATGATCTTGCCCAAACAGGTCAGATCCGGGGTGATACCGAAGCGTTCCTGTGCGCCGCCAAGCGCCAGTCGGAACCCGGTGATGACCTCGTCAAAGATGAGCACGATGCCCAGTTCTCTGGTGAGTTGGCGCAGGGTTTCCAAAAAACCCTCTTCCGGTGGGACCACGCCCATGTTGCCGGCCACTGGTTCGACAATCACACAGGCAATATCCAGGCTCTCGTCCCGCAGAGTTCGCTCGAGCGCTGTGGTGTCGTTGTAGGGGATGGACAGCGTGTTTTTGACGATATCTTCGGGGACTCCTGGGCTACCCGGGATACCCAAGGTGATCACTCCCGACCCCGCGCGGACCAGGAAGGTGTCGGCGTGGCCGTGATAGCAGCCATCGAACTTGACCACCATCTTGCGCCCGGTGTAGCCCCGCGCTAGGCGGACAGCACTCATGGTCGCCTCTGTGCCGGAACTGACGAACCGAACCTTCTCCATCGAAGGCACGGAGCGGCAGACCACCGCGGCGAGTTCCACCTCCAGGGGTGAAGGGGCACCGAAACTGGTGCCGTCGGCCGCGGTGCGCTGGATTGCTTCGACCACCTCCGGATGAGCGTGCCCCAGGATCATCGGGCCCCAGGAACCAACAAAATCGATAAATTCGTTGCCATCCACATCCGTCATCACACAGCCGGCCGCCTTGCGCACGAATAATGGGTCGCAGCCGACGGAGCGGCAGGCCCGGACCGGCGAGTTGACGCCGCCTGGCATGAGGGCCTTTGCTTGAGTGAAAAGAAGGGCTGACTGGTCGGTGATCATGGCTCTCCCTGCAGTGGAAGGAAATTGGTATGCGAGTGGTGGAGGTTCAATTCAGCTGGACGCGCAAAACTAGCATAGTAGCACGTAGATTTTGCGGATGTCAAAAGCAAAAACGGTCGTTCACCGCTGCGCCCTCTGAGAGGATCGGGGTAAAATGAGTTTTCTCTTGTCACCAATCAACCGGCAAGGTAGAATATTTGCCGACGCAATATTTCATAGTCTAACCATTGAGGATTCAAAAAAAAATCACGCAGGATTCCCCCAGCGGACACGCACAAGGAGAAGCGACCATGGCAAGTGATAAGGTAATCCATATTTCTGACAGCGAATTCGAAACTAAAATTGTGGGCAGTGCCACACCCTGCCTGGTCGATTTTTGGGCACCTTGGTGCGGCCCCTGCAAGGCAATCGGCCCGGTGATCGAGGAACTTGCCGAAGAATTCGAAGGTAAGGTAGTTATCGCCAAGATGAATGTCGACGATAACCCCGCCACCCCAGGCAAATTCGGTATCCGCGCGATTCCGACCCTCATCCTCTTCAAGGGCGGCGAGGTGGTTGATCAAATCACTGGGGCCGTTGGTAAGACCCAGTTGCAGGACCTTATCAAGAAAGCCATCTGATTTTTCCGTCAGGCACGGTCCCACCCCACCGGTGTGGCCGTGCCTTTTTCTTCCAGGCACGGAACCATGCTACAGGCACAGTATCAACTGATCATCGTCGGCGGCGGGCCGGCGGGCCTGACGGCCGGTTTATATGCGGCTCGCGGTCGGCTCAACGCCCTGCTCGTTGAAAAGGGAGCCACTGGCGGACAGGTGCTGGTCACTGACTGGGTGGATAATTATCCCGGTTTCGTCGAGGGGGCGTCTGGTTTCGATCTTGTGGACCGGATGACAGCCCATGCTGATCGCTTCGGTCTGGAAAAACGGTTCGCGGTCATCACGTCTCTCTCGTTAGCCGGAGAGATCAAGACCGTCACTTTAGAAAACGACGAGACACTGACCGCCAGCACGATCATCCTCTGCACTGGCGCCCGACCGAGAAGACTTGAGGTTCCGGGCGAGTACGAACTGAGTGGCCGAGGCGTTTCCTATTGCGCCACCTGCGATGGCCCCTTCTACCGTAATCAGGAAATCGTTGTGGTCGGCGGCGGCAACACCGCTATCCAAGATGCACTCCACCTCACCAAGTTTGCCAGCAAGGTCACTGTGATCCACCGCCGGGAAGAGCTGCGGGCAACGACCATCCTCCAGGAAAAGGCCTTTTGCAACCCTAAGATCGATTTTCTATGGAACACCCAGGTTCAAGAAATCCGGGGCGGCCAGAACGGCGTCGAGGAACTGCTGCTCCGCACCTCCAGCGGTGAGGAATCGGCCCTCAAGGTTACCGGCATATTTGTCCTCATCGGCGTGATACCCAACAGTGACCTGCTTCCACCTGAACTGCACAAGGATGCAGCCGGGTTTGTCGTCACCGACGGGGAAATGGCCACCAATCTGCCCGGCGTTTACGCGGCCGGGGACATTCGCAGCAAGCAATTCCGCCAGATCATTAACGCCGCCGGCGAAGGCGCTGTCGCCGAACTCTCGGCCGAGCACTTTCTCGGCGGCCAGGCGCCAGCCCACTCCCTCAACTGCAGCGAATCGTGAGGCCCCTCATGAGGCAGACCCGGCAACGACCCACAAGCTGCCGCAGGCCCTGCCTGCTGGCACTCCTCCTTCTCGTCGCGACCCTGCTGCCGGGGTGTTCGACCTTCGACGGCATGTTTAGCAGTGTCAAATTCGGCGAGGACGAGGAACCGAAATCCAAGGCTTCGGAAACGCTCATTGTCGAAGGCATGGACGCCTACGATGTCGGCGACTACAGCACCGCCATCAAGGCCTTCAACACCATCCTGGACGAGCACCCTTTCAGCGCCCCCGCCATGCTGGCGGAACTGAAAGTT
>JAVEYP010000002.1:0-23477 GCA_034003445.1 Desulfobulbus sp. | reverse complement strand
GCTGATGACAAAGAGAAACTTTCCGGTCGGGTGAAACAAATCCGCGCCCAGATCGAGGACACCACCTCTGACTACGACCGCGAGAAGTTGCAGGAGCGTCTCGCCAAGTTGATCGGCGGCGTGGCCGTGATCAATGTCGGCGCGGCCACCGAGATCGAGATGAAAGAGAAGAAGGCCCGCGTCGAGGATGCCCTCAACGCCACTCGCGCCGCGGTCGAGGAAGGCGTGGTACCGGGGGGCGGCGTCGCTTACCTGCGCTGCCTCAAGGTACTCGACGAACTCAAGCTGGAAGGTGAGCAAAACCTCGGCAAGAACATCATCCGCCGTGCCCTTGAAGAGCCGGTGCGCATGATCGCCGCCAACGCCGGCCGCGAGGGTTCCGTGATCGTCGAGCACGTCAAGAACCTGGAAGGCCCGGTGGGCTTCAACGCCGTCACCGAAAAGTACGAGGACCTCATCGAGGCAGGCGTCATCGACCCGGCCAAGGTGACTCGTTATGCCCTGCAGAACGCTGCCTCGGTTTCCAGCCTACTGTTGACCACTGAGTGCATGATCGCAGACCTGCCCGAGGAAGATAAGGGTGGGGGGGGTGGCATGCCTCCGGGTGGCATGGGCGGCATGGGTGGTATGGGCGGTATGGGCGGCATGATGTAAGCCGCAGCCGACCAAAGCGCGCTGTTTTCACCAGCCCCGCCCACTGCCTCTGCAGCGGGCGGGGCTATCTTGTTGCGGCTGCGACCGGGCACGGGTTTTGTATTTGCCGCTTTGCTGTTGACAAGCATGGGAAAATGAAGGATACTTTTTCGGCTCAAGTGAACCGGCTTGTTCACAGATCGGCGATGTAGCTCAGATGGTTAGAGCATACGGCTCATATCCGTAGTGTCCGGGGTTCAATTCCCTGCATCGCCACCACGCACACGTCCGGAGAGATCCGGCACCCCATATGACAGCCCGCTTTCTCACAAGGAAAGCGGGCTTTTTGTTGAGCGCGGCACAGACGAGCCCCGCCGTCCAGGCAACGGCATAGTCCGGCTCCGCCGATCCCACCTTTTTGGAAGGAAACACCCAACCATGGCCAGTGAAATAAACAAGATCATCTACTCGATGGTCCGTGTCAGCAAGAAATACAACCAGAAGCAAATCCTTAAGGATATCTCCCTGTCCTATTTTTACGGCGCCAAAATCGGGGTGCTCGGCCTGAATGCCTCGGGCAAAAGTACCTTGCTGCGCATCCTTGCCGGTATCGACACCGAATTCGAGGGCAAAACCATCCTCTCTGAGGGGTTCACCATCGACTACCTGCCGCAGGAGCCGACGCTCGACGCGGAGAAAACCGTGCGCGAGATCGTCGAGGAAGGCGCCCAGGCCACCGTGGATCTGCTCAATGAATTCAATGCGATCAACGAGAAATTCGCCGAGCCCATGGACGACGACGCCATGCAGGCGCTCATCGACCGCCAGGCCAAGGTGCAGGACAAACTCGACGCCGTGGACGCCTGGAACCTGGACTCGCGTCTGGAGATGGCCATGGACGCGCTGCGTTGCCCGCCCGCGGACACGCGTTGCGGTGTGCTTTCCGGCGGCGAGCAACGGCGGGTCGCGCTCTGCCGCATCCTGCTGAAAAGCCCGGACATCCTCCTCTTGGACGAGCCCACCAACCACCTCGACGCAGAGTCGGTCGCCTGGCTGGAACACCATCTCCAACAGTATCCGGGCACGGTTATCGCCGTCACCCATGACCGCTACTTCCTCGACAACGTGGCCGGCTGGATCCTCGAACTGGACCGCGGCCAGGGCATTCCCTGGAAGGGCAATTACTCCTCCTGGCTGGAGCAGAAACAAAAGCGGCTCGCCCAGGAAGAGAAGAAGGAGAGCGAGCGCCAGCGCACGCTCGCACGCGAACTGGAGTGGATCCGGATGAGCCCCAAGGGCCGGCGCAGCAAGGCCAAGGCGCGCATCACCGCCTACGAGAACCTACTTAATCAACAGAACGAGAAGGCGGCTGGCGACCTGGAGATCTACATCCCGCCAGGACCGCGCCTCGGCAAACTCGTCATTGAGGCCACGGGAGTGCGCAAGGCCTACGAAGAACGCCTGCTGATGGACGACCTCAGCTTCTCCCTGCCGCCCGGCGGCATCGTGGGCATAGTCGGCCCAAACGGCGCCGGCAAGACCACCTTGTTTCGCATGATCACCGGCCAGGACCAGCCGGACGAGGGCACCATCCGGACCGGCGAAACAGTCAAGCTGGCCTATGTGGATCAGTCCCGTGATGTGCTCGACCCGCAGAAAACCATCTTCCAGGTTATCAGCGAGGGTCAGGAGACCATCTGGCTGGGCACCCACGAGGTCAATGCCCGCGCCTATGTGGCCCGCTTCAACTTTACCGGCAGCGACCAGCAGCAGAAGGTGGGCGAGATCTCCGGCGGCCAGCGCAACCGCGTGCACCTGGCGCGTATTCTCAAGGGGGGCGGCAACGTGCTCCTCCTGGACGAACCGACCAACGACCTGGACGTCAACACCATGCGCGCCTTGGAGGAGGCCCTGGAAAACTTTGCTGGCTGCGCCGTGGTGATCAGCCACGATCGCTGGTTCCTCGACCGCATCGCCACGCACATCATGGCCTTTGAGGGCAACTCCGAGGTCTACTGGTTCGAGGGCAACTACTCCGACTACGAGCAGGACTACAAGAAGCGCAAGGGCGCCGACGCGGACCAACCGCACCGCATCCGCTACCGGCAGCTGACCCGCGAGTAGGCGGGGGCACCCCGGCCATGCAAATAGACGAACCAGGCAGCCCGGGCGTCGAATCTTTTGATTTCGACACGATTGTCGACCGGCGGGCGAGTTCCAGCGTCAAATGGGACCGATTCGCCGGCAGGGATGTCATTCCCCTGTGGGTCGCGGACATGGACTTCCGCTCGACCCGGACGGTGCTCGAGGCCCTGCACCGCCGCGTCGATCACGGCGTCTTTGGCTACACCTACCCTGCCGAGGCCCTGCAATCGGCCGTGGTCGACCATTTTCGCCGCAGCTACGACTGGACAATCGAACCCGACTGGCTGCTTTGGCTGCCCGGCGTGGTCACCGGACTAAGCGTCGCCTGCCGCGCCGTGGGCCGGGTCGGTGACGAGGTGCTCACCTGCTCGCCGGTCTACCCGCCCTTCATGACCGTGCCCGCGGCCATGGGGCGGACGGCTGTCATTGTACCGCTCCGCCAGGACGGCCCCCGCTGGACCATGGACCTCGCCGCCTTGGAGCGGGCCATCACCTCCAGAACCCGCCTGTTCCTCCTCTGCCAGCCGCACAACCCGGTGGGCCGGCTCTGGGACTGGGCAGAGTTGGGTGCGCTTGCGGCACTAGCTCACCAGCACGACCTGATCGTCTGCAGCGACGAGATCCATGCGGACCTGATCCTGGAACCCGGCCTGCGCCACCGGCCGTTGGCCATGCTCGACCCGGAAACTGCGCGCCGCACCATTACCTTGCACGCACCGAGCAAGAGCTACAACATCCCTGGTCTGGGCTGTTCCTTTGCCGTGGTTGCCGACCCCGTGCTGCGCCGCAGGTTGCGGCAGGCCATGGCCGGTATTGTCCCCGAAGTCAACCTGCTCGGCCTTGCGGCGGCCGAGGCCGCCTACCGACACGGCGAGCCCTGGCGACTGGCTCTGATCGCCTATCTCCGTGGCAATCGCGACCTCGTCATGGCGGCCGTGGCCACCATGACCGGCCTCCGCATGGCCCCGGTTGAGGCCACCTACCTGGCCTGGATCGATACCCGCGACAGCGGGATTCCGGACCCGGAGGCATTCTTCACAGCCGCCGGCGTCGGCCTCTCCGACGGTGCGGCCTTCGGCCTGCCCGGCTTTGTCCGCCTCAATTTCGCCTGCACCCGTTCCCTGCTCATCCAGGCCCTAGAGCGGATGCAACGCGCCCTGTCATCACGAGCGAACGCCGTGCCACGGTGAGGATAGGGCCGCGCATCCAACCGAGCCTACCCTTACAGGACCAAGCCTTTGTAGTGCGCCCCCAGATATCTCACCCCAGGGGTATATGGCCCCTGACTTCACCAGCTTAATTTCATACAAAAAACCATATATTCGCCTCGGAAATCTCTTTCCGACCGGATCTTTTTCCGAGAGGGCAAAGCCCTTGAGGAATCTGAGGTGCGTTGACATGGAATACCTCAATGTGGCGTTGACGGGAGGACTGGTTGCCAAAGCCGATTGAGCCGCGGCGATCGACGGATTGGTAGCGATAACGTACCTGCAGCCCGCCAAGGTGGAGCGACTCCCCTCCTCGCGCCAGCCAGCCGTGGTCAAGGGCGAGGTTAGCGCCGAAGTGGCTGGGTAGTCCCTGACCGCGCTGACCGAGGCCAGGGGCGAGGTTGAACTATAGGTGGTGCAGCTCCAACCAACCGCCGAGGCAGCCCTCTCCGTGGCGAAACCCGCCAATGGCGGCGATACGACCACACCGTGACCCCCTGTTTCCACAACGCCTACTCCTATGCCTCACCTGACGCCCCAGCCACCATCCGCTTCGAAATCAGCAGCAGGGCAAGTTGCTGCAAATATCCCTGCCCTTTCGTGGCTGGAGCGAGCATCGCAGGGAATTGCTCCTCCTCGGGGTCTTCAATCTGCTCTTCGCCTTGCTGCTTGGCCTGCTAGTGTTGGCCTTCATGCTCCTCTTTTTTCAGGGCCTGGAGGCGCCGCCCTCAGCTGCCGCAACAGGGCTGGCGCTGCTTGCTGGCGTCCGGCGGCTCGCGCCGCTGCTCATGCTGGCCTTGGCCAGCCCGGCCATCGCTGCCTTCACCCTCACTAGTCACATCGGATACAGCGATCTCTCCACATAACGCCTCGACGGGTCGAGCGTCTCGTTCACGCGGCAAGGAGCGCCTCCTTGAAGCCCGTACTCCAGAACAGTGGCCACAACCCCATCACTCTAAAATGTCGCTATAATCCTACCGTTGACAGGATCCTCCGCCGCCTGTATACCTTTTCCCCATGGCAGGGCAAAATGGATAGCTTTCTTCTCTCCAACCCTCTGTGCATCCCCATCCTGAACCAGGAGGCAGCATGAAAAGGAAAGATTTGAAAAAATTGCTCGCCGGGCTCGGCGTGGCCGGCCTGATCAGCGCCGGCGGCGTCAGCCTGCCCAGCGCGCACGCAGCGGGCAGCGGCTGAGGGACCAAGCCTGGCGCCGGGAGCGCCAGCGAAGTCCAGAAACCCGCGGGAAGCGGGACCAAGGACGGTGCCGTGAGCACCCAACCATGTAAGGAAAAAGACCCCGCCACAGGCAAAGGCAAGGACGAACCGATACCTGGCCAAGTCCCACCCAAAAAGTCCACCAAAAGCGGCTGAAGCGGTTGACCCAACTCGTGCAGTTGGCACGAACCACTTCATGGGGGCGCCGATCCTGTCTCGGCGTTCCCGTTCTCTTTCCAGGTCAAGGCGATGCCTGCCTCAAACAAATCGCTTGAGACCATTTTCCCGGTCAGCCTGGGCCTTGTCGGCTCACTGCCCCAGGACATTGAACCTGTCGATTTTCCGTCTTTCCTGGCCGAGAACAGGACACTGGACCATACTCCCCCGTATCTTCCCGATCTGGCCGCCCTTGAGTATGCCCGCCACCAGTTGAACACCGCCTCGCCTCCTTTCCCGCGAACCGTGGCGATCCTGACCATCAACCCGACAATGCGGATACTGGAGTTCGACTGGACGGGACTGCCTGCATACCTGCACGACCAATCCCTGCCACCGCAGCCGGGGCTCTCCCTTGTCCTGCTCTACCGGCCCGATCCGCAGTCCCCTGCGGAGATCCGCACCCCGTGCGGGCACGACCTGCTGGCCATGAAGATGGCGCTGGAAAGGACGGACAGCCGGGCTGCAGCGGGCGAGGCTGGGGTGACGCTTGGCCGCATTAACGCTATCCTCGGGGCGGCGGTCCGTCAGGGACTGCTGCTGGCCCCGCCCTCCACCCTGGTCCGCGACCCGAGCTTTCTCTCCGAGCGCTTCGCCGATCCCGAGTTGTCCCGCGTGACCACCTTTGTTCTACAGTGGCACCTGACCCAGGCCTGCGACCTCCATTGCCGCCATTGCTACGACCGCAGCGCGCGCACGATCATGACCCTGGCCCAGGCCCGCCATGTGCTGGACGAGTTGTCCGCCTTCTGCCAAGTCCACCATGTCCATGCGCAGGTGAGTTTCAGCGGCGGCAACCCCTTCCTCTACCCGCACTTTTTCGAACTGTACCAGGAGACACTGGATCGCGGTTTTCTCGTGGCCATTCTCGGCAACCCCATGGAAGAGCCGTTCCTTGACCGGCTGGCAACAATCGGCCCGCCCGAGTTTTATCAGGTCAGCCTGGAGGGACTGCGGGAGCACAACGATTACATGCGGGGGGCAGGACATTTCGACCGTACCCTGGCCTTCCTCGACCTGCTGCGGCGCCTTGGCATCTACTCTATGGTGATGCTTACCCTCACCCGCGCCAACGGTGACCAGGTCATCCCCCTGGCCCGGCTGCTCCGCGGCCGCACCGACCTTTTCACCTTCAACCGCCTGGCCATGGTCGGCGAGGGAGCGGAACTGGCCTCGCTGGAGGCGGACCGGTTCCGGCCGCTGCTGCGGGACTTTCTTGACGAGGTCTCGCGTCAGGAGCATCTGAGTCTCAAGGACAACTTCTTCAACCTGCTTCTCCAGGAGCAGGGCGGGCCGCTCACCGGCGGGTGCACCGGGTTCGGCTGCGGTGCGGCCTTCAACTTCGTTTCGCTTTTGCCCGATGGCGAGGTGCATGCCTGCCGCAAATTCCCCTCGCCGATTGGCAACATCTTTGCCCAATCGCTCAGCGACATCTACGCGTGCGCCGCGGCCGACAGGTACCGAAGCGGCAGCAGCGCCTGCCAGGGTTGCCAACTCCGTCCAGTCTGCCGGGGCTGCGCTGCCGTGACCCACGGCTTCGGCCTAGACGTCTTCAGTGAGCGCGACCCCTACTGTTTCAAGAACCTTGGGAGCGATTACTGAACGCGCTCGGCAGCACGGCCTTCCCTCGCAACGCATCGCCGCCTATGATTCTTTCTAGTGGCGCAATCCCTTGTCTGTGCTTACTCGTGGAACAATGAATACTTTGACGAGCCGGACTTCGGTCGCCCTACATCGTGGGCCATTTCCCTTTTTCGAATCAACGCTGCGGTGCGCCCGGACAATATGAGCGCGACCGCCAGATCGCTCGTCATTGAGCAAAGATCTTTCACCTTTGCCGAACCGCCGGAGGGGATGGTCTTTGATTGCGGTGCCCACCTCAGCCCGATCACCCTTGCCTACGAGACGGTGGGCACGCTCAATGCAGAGCGCACGAACGCGGTCTTGGTGCTGCACGCGCTGACGGGCGACGCACACGTGGCCGGCCTTGCCAGCAGCGAGGACATGCGTGCGGGCTGGTGGGATAACATGGTCGGACCGGGCAAACCGGTGGATACGGATCGCTACTTCGTCGTCTGCTCGAACATCCTCGGCGGCTGCTCCGGCTCCACCGGTCCCTCATCAATCAACCCGCACACCGGTCGCCCCTACGGCCTCGCCTTCCCGATGGTGACCATCCGCGACATGGTTCACGCCCAAAAACAGCTCATTGACCACCTGGGCATCACCCAGCTGCTGTCGGTCATCGGCGGCTCGGTGGGCGGCATGCAGGTGCTGCGCTGGTGTGTCGACTATCCGGAGATGCTGATCTCGGCCATTCCGCTGGCCACTACCACCCGCCACTCCGCCCAGGCCATTGCCTTCAACGAGGTGGCGCGTCAGGCGATCATGGCCGACCCGGCCTGGAACAACGGCGATTACTACGAAGGCCCTGGCCCGGCCCACGGCTTGGCGGTGGCGCGTATGATTGGCCACGTCACCTACCTTTCTGACGAGGCTATGCGTGAGAAGTTCGGCCGCCGGCTGCATCGCAGCGCACTGTCCTTCGACTTTACCGGCGACTTCCAGGTGGAGAGCTACCTGCACCACCAGGGTCGCAAGTTCGTCGACCGCTTTGACGCCAATTCGCTACTCTACATCACCAAAGCGGCGGACTACTTTGACCTGCAACTCGGTGGCGGCTGCCTGCTCATCACTGAGGCCCTGGCAGATGTCTCTTTCCTGGTGATTTCCTTCACCTCAGACTGGCTCTACCCCACCTACCAGTCACGGGAAATAGTTGCCGCGCTGAAAAAGAACGGCGGAGACGTCAGTTTCTGCGAGATCGAAGCCCAGTGGGGCCACGACGCCTTCCTCGTGCCCAACCAACGACTGGATGGTCTGATCAGCGGCTTCCTCGACCGGGTATTCCATGATTGCTGCCGTTAACAGCGCCCCGGACTCCCTGCGCTTTGACCTGCAGGTGATCGCCTCCTGGATCGAACCGGGTGAGCGGGTGCTCGATCTGGGCTGCGGCAACGGCGATCTGCTCGCCCACCTCAAGGTGCACAAGCAGGTAGTCGGTACGGGCATCGAGCAGGTCGAGAAAAAGGCGGCTCGCTGCATCGAGCGCGGCCTGACCGTGCTCCAGGGCGATTTTCGCGGCGAGGTCGGGGACTACCCACCGAACCGCTTTGACGTTGTGGTCCTGAGCCAGACCCTGCAGCAGATTCACGACCCGAAAGGGCTGCTCCTCGACCTGCTGCGCATCGGCCGTCGCGTGATCGTCAGCTTCCCCAACTTTGCCCACTGGTCAGCCCGGCTGCAGGTCCTGCTGACCGGCCGGGCACCGGTAAACGACCAACTGCCCTATGAGTGGTACGACACCCCCAACATCCGGGTGATCACCATCGAGGATTTCAACCGGTTCCTGCGGACCATCGGAGTGCGCACGGTCCGTCATATGGCGATCAACACCTATGGCCACGAGTCGCACGGCACCGTGGTCCGCTGCCTGAAGAACCTACGGGCAACCTACGGCATCATGATGCTCGAACGGAGCTGAGACCTCTGCACGAGGGAGAAAAGCGTATGCAAAGGAAAAACGTGTGCACCGGCTCCTGCGCCGTCGATGTCAGCACGACTGGTACAGTGCGCAACCCCATCGACGACGTGGTCAGGGCACTCAGCACCGGCTTCAAGAGCGGTCGCTGGGCCAGCCACATCGAGCCAGTGCCGATCCCGTCCAAAAACGAGATTATCGACCTGATCGATCAGGCTCAACGGATCCTGTTCCCCGGCTTTTTCTCGGCGGTGATCCTCCGGCCAGAGAACCTGGACTACCATCTTGGTCAGCAGGTCAGCCTGTTCTACGAGAACCTGGCCAGCCAGATCAGCTCGGCCATCCGTCACGACTGCTTCCGCCACGACCAAGCCTGCACGCTCTGCGGCGAACGCAGCTACCAACTCGCCGCAGAGCTGATCGACAGCCTGCCGACCATCCGCAGCCTGCTGGAAACAGACATCGAGGCGACCCTTACCGGCGACCCGGCGGCCAACAACTCAGACGAGGTCATTTTTAGCTACCCCGGCCTGTTTGCCACGTTAGTCTACCGGCTGGCACACCGGCTGCACGAACTGGGTGTGCCGCTGGTGCCGCGCATCATGAGCGAGCACGCCTACCACCGCACTGCCATCGACATCAACCCGGGCGCGGAGATCGGCTCGCACTTCTTTATCGACCACGGTGCGGGCGTGGTGGTCGGCGCCACCACCAGCATCGGCGACCGAGTGCGCATCTACCAAGGCGTCACCCTCGGTGCCCTATCCTTGCCACGCGACGCTGGCGAACGACTGCGCGATTGCAAGCGCCACCCAACCATCGAGGACGACGTGATCATCTACGCCAATGCCACCATCCTGGGCGGCGAGACCGTTGTGGGGGCCCGGTCAATCATCGGCGGCAACGTCTGGCTGACCGAGTCGATCGGCCCAGACACCCGGGTACTGCTCGAGCAGCCGCGCCTGGTCTACATCGGTGCGACCGAGGAGGTACAAATATGAACAGGCAAGTCTGCACGTCGCTGACCGGGGCGATCGGGAACACGCCGCTCGTCCGTCTGCAACGGATCGAGCCCGCGGGTGGCGGCCGACTACTGGCCAAGATCGAGTCCATGAACCCGCTCGGCAGCACCAAGGACCGGGTAGCCGTGGCCATGGTCGACGCGGCCGAGGCGGACGGGACCCTGCAGCCGGGCGCCACCATCGTTGAGCCGACCAGTGGCAATACCGGCATCGGCCTGGCCTTTGTCTGCGCCAGTCGCGGCTACCGGCTGATCCTGACTATGCCGGAGAGTATGAGTGTGGAGCGGCGGACGCTGCTCACCCATCTCGGCGCAGAACTGGTGCTCACCCCGGCCCCCGAAGGCATGCGCGGCGCCATCGCCCGGGCTGAAGCGCTGCAGGCCGAAGCACAAGGAGCCTGGATGCCCAATCAGTTTGCCAACCCGGCCAACCCGGCCATACACCGGCGCACCACTGGCCCGGAGGTCTGGCAGCAGACCGAGGGGCGTATCGACGCCTTTGTCGCCGGCGTGGGCACCGGCGGCACGGTCACCGGCGCCGGCGGCTATCTGCGCGAACAGAACCCGGCCCTACACGTCGTGGCAGTGGAGCCGGCGGCCTCACCCGTCCTGTCTGGCGGCAGTCCCGGCCCGCACAAGATTCAGGGCATCGGCGCCGGTTTCGTGCCGGCGATCCTCGACCGCACGCTGCTCAACGAGATCCTCACCGTGACCAACGAGGAGGCAATCCTCCAGACGCGCGCCCTGGCGCGGCAAGAGGGCATCCTCTGCGGCATCTCTGGCGGTGCCGCCCTGGCCGGCGCCCTGCAGCTGGCAGCGCGGCCGGCCTTCCGGGACAAGATCATCGTCCTCGTCCTACCCGACACCGGCGAACGCTACCTGAGTACGGAGCTGATGGCGTGACCGGGCGACTGCCAGACCACCCAACCGATCCGGGGGACGAGGCCACCTGCCAGCGCTGCGGCACCTGCTGTCACCAGGGCGGCCCGGCCCTGCACAGCGCCGATTTGGAGCTCATCCGCTCAGGTCGGCTCAGTGTGGACGACCTGATAACAGTGCGGCGGGGAGAGCTGGCCTTCCAGCCCCTGGGCAAGCACCCGGAGCCTGTGGACCATGAATTCCTTAAGCTGCGCGGCGTTGGCGGCAGTTGATGCTGCCTGTTCTACGACGAGGCCAGCCACGGCTGCAGCCACTACCTGGACCGGCCGCTGGCCTGCCGTTTGCTCGACTGCCACAACACCCATGCGCTGCTCGATCTCGTGGGTCGCGACCTGCTCACCCGTTTTGACTGCCTCGACGCGGACGACCCGCTGCTGCCTTTGGCCCACCAACACGAGGCCGAATCTCCCTGCCCAGACCTGGAGACCGTGCGCCTTCAACTGCTCCAGCCCAAGGTGGACCGCACAGCGCTCCTCGGTCCGCTCGAGGCCTCCGTCAACCGCGACCTGTCCTACCGGACGCAGACAGCCGCGACCTTTCAGCTGAGCCTGGAACGCGAGCTCTTCCTCTTTGGCCGGCCGCTCTTTCAACTGCTACTGCCGCTGGGCATCCACGCGGTACAGGCAGGCGCCGGGCTGCATTTGGTTGCAGCCGCGAAGCGGCCCACCGCCTGTTGAGACCAAGCTACCCTTCCCACAGCTCCCCGAGGTACACCACATGACCACTGCTGACATGCAGGCCCTGCTGGCCCGTTTTGAATACGCCGACAAGGCCTACCTAAAAGACGAGATGGAGACCGCGGTGCAACACCAGGAGGCGATCACGCCGCTCCTCATCGCGCTGCTTGAAGAACTGGCCGACAACCCGGTCCTCTACACCCTGGAGGGACGCAACGGCCACGTCTACGCGGTCTCACTGCTCGCCCACTTCCAGGAGACGGCGGCCCACCAGTCGATTATCCGCGCCTTCACGGTTCCTGATGAGCAACTGATGGAGCTCTGGGGCGACATGACCACTGAAACCCTGCCCACCCTGCTCCTGCGGACCTGCGGCGGGTCGCTTGCGACCATCAAGGCGCTCGTGGTCAACCGGGACGTCGATATGTATGTGCGAGGCGCAGCGATTGAGGCGCTAGCGTTTGCGGTCGCGGAAGGCGTAGCCAACCGGGAAGAAACAGTCGCCTTTTTACAAGGGATGTTCACCGGGGGAGAGGCGGAGACGGACTCGTTCTTCTGGAGCGACCTGACAGCGACCCTCTGCGACCTCCATCCGGGGGATTCCCTGGAGGTTATTCATCAGGCCTACGACAACGGCCTGGTGCAGCAGGGTTATATTGCGCTGGAGGATGTGGAGAGCAGCCTGGCCCTTGACCGGGAGGAGGCCCTGGAAGCCCTGCTCCATCGCACCCAGCGACGAATGCCGGTGGACATCCACGGCTACATCTCCTGGTTCGCCGAGTTCCAGCCCAAGGCAGGCGAGCCGCGGCCCGAGGCGGGGAGGGAACTCGAACGGGCGCGCCAAGCCGGGAAAAAGAAACAGGCCAGCCGCGCCCGCAACAAGCAAGCGAAGAAATCGCGCAAGAAGAATCGGCGCTGAGGCCAACTCTCATTCGCGCAGAATGATCTCGAGGTTGCCTTCGCGCACCTGAATCGCGGCCACCCCGTCGGCAAACCCCTTCCAGAACCCTGGCTCCGCGCCGAAGACGCTCACCAGGTCGATATCCTTCACCCCGCCCATCCAGGCATTGGGAACGGGTACGCCCATCACCGAGATGCCGCGCAGGATGAACACAGGCCGGCTCCCGCGAAAGGCCAGTTCCGCTCCAGCGCGCACCTTCAGGATCCTGCCACCGAAAAAGGGGAAGTCTGGATCCACCGGGATGAGCATGCGCAGGCTGACCAGGTCATCGGCCAGGTCGATGGCCACCTTGTCGGCCAGGTCGGTGTTATGGGCGATCATGGCGTTGATCTCGCGCTCGCTCAGGCGGATTTCGCGGGAGGCGCCCTCCTCGGAATAAGGCTCGGGCTCGAGTTCACGCGGTGGGGACGACTGGTCCGGCCGGGATGGACTCGGCAGCGGACGGCTGCCCAGTTGCTCGAACCGGGCCAGCTTGTGCTCCAGCTTCTGCTCCTCGGCCAGACTGAGCTGGACCGGCTTGAACGGGGTTGGAAACAGCCAGCTCTTGACGACCAACAGGGTGACCGCTATGGTCACCGCCATGGCGCCCAGGACAATGCCCGTGATCTGCAGCCCGGACAATCTCGCATACGGCCTGTGCACCGCCGATGGCGGGAGATCCGTTTTCTGCCCTTCCAGTTTCAGCTCTTCCATGATCCGCCTCCGCAGTGGTGAATGTTTTCCCCCCGTGTGGGCAAGCAATACCTCTCCGCGCAGCAAATAGCAAACCCAACTGCAGGCGGCGTTCCTCTATTCTGCCGGGATTCCGGGTTGTTGGCCGGACCGGTGAAGGCAACGAAGCCATCAATCTGCTTGCACGGCCCAGTAATCTCCGGTATTGATCTCCACTTTTTTTAACGGCAGTGAACCTGTAAGAGGACGGCGCACGACAATGAACGGCTATCTGGTGTGTATCCTCAGCATACTCGCGCTGGGCTACCTGCTCGAACTCACGGCAGGCCTGCTCGAACTTCGTTCTCTGCACCCGGAACTGCCGGCTGAATTCGCCGGGATCTACGACCAGGACCAATACGCCCGTTCCCAGGAGTATACCCGGGCAAAAAACCGCCTTGCCCTTGTCCGCAGCACAGTGAGTCTTGTCCTGACGGTGGCCTTCATCCTCCTCGGCGGCTTCAATGCGGTCGACAACCTGGCTCGCGGCTTTGGCCTGTCCACCGTGTCCACCGGCCTGGTGTTCACCGGCCTGCTCGTCCTCCTCTTGTGGTTGATCAACCTGCCGTTCTCTCTCTACGCCACCTTTGGGATCGAAGAGCGGTTCGGCTTCAACACCACCAACCCCCTGACCTTCCTCCTCGACACCCTCAAGGGGATACTGCTGGCCGCGATTCTTGGCGGGCCGCTGCTCGCTGCCGTGTTCCTAATCTTCGAAACGGGCGGACCATCTGCCTGGCTCGTTTGTTGGCTGGCGGTGACGGCCTTCCTGCTGGTGGTCCAGTTCCTCGCCCCGGTGGTGATCCTGCCGCTGTTCAACCGGTTCACACCGCTAGCCCAAGGCGACCTGCGCGCAGCCATCACGCGCTATGCGACGGCGCAGCGGTTTGCCACCCAGGAGATCTTCACTATGGACGGCTCCAGGCGATCCACCCGGGCTAACGCCTTTTTCACCGGGTTTGGTCGCTACCGGCGTATCGTCTTTTTCGACACCCTGCTGAAAAAGCTGGCCACCGCCGAGATCGTCGCTGTGCTCGCGCACGAAATCGGCCACTGGCGGCTCAGGCACATCCCGGTGATGCTGGCCCTCTCGACCCTGCAGACCGGGTTACTGCTCTTCCTCCTCTCTCGCTTCCTCGACAACCCCGGCCTGTTCGCCGCCTTCGGCATGGAGCAGATCTCGGTATACGCCGCCCCGGTGTTCTTCGCCTTTCTCTACACCCCGATCTCAACCCTGCTGGCCGTCGGTGTCAATTTCCTGTCGCGACGCTACGAGTACCAGGCCGACCGGTTCGCCGCAGGCACCGGCGCCGGTGCCGAACCGCTTATCCGCGGCCTGAAAAAGCTCAGCGCCAGCAATCTCGCCAACCTTACCCCGCATCCGTTCAACGTGTGGCTCAATTACAGTCATCCGCCGGTGCTGGCACGTATCAACACCCTGCAGCACCTCGCCGCGGAAACATCGGGAGCGCAGGCATGAGTCCGGTCGACCCCCGCCTCGAGGCCAGCTGGCTCTGCCAACTGACACGAGAGTACAACGACATCTGCTACCAGTACGGAGTTCGCCTGCGGCCGCCAGTCCTGGTCCTGAGTAACAGCCGGCGCCAGTTGGGACGCTGGTCGCCCGCCGACCGGGTGCTCAGCCTCAGCCGCTTGCTGATCGCCGGTCACCCCTGGAGCCTGACCCTGCAGGTGCTCAAGCACGAGATGGCCCACCAACTGTGCAGCGAGGTCTACGGCCGGGGCGATGGCGGCCACGGCCCGCCCTTTGCCGAGGCCTGCGCCCGTCTTGGCCTGGACGCGCCCTTCCGTCGCGCCACGGCCGACCTCGCCGAGGGACTGGCCGAGGTGGACGCTGGTTCGCCAGTCACGGAACGGGGGCGCCAGATCATCGACCGGGTGCGCAAGCTCATGGCCTTGGGTGCCTCTGCCAACGAACATGAGGCAGCGCTGGCCGTGCAGCGTGCCGGCGAGATCCTTGCCCGTCACCGCCTCGACCTCGACGCCCTGGCCGAAGACGAAGGCATGGCGCACCGCACCATCGCCACCGGCCAGCAAGTTCTACCGGTGCACCGCAAGGCAATCTGCGCCATTCTCGAGGCAAACTTTACGGTGCGGGTGATCTGCGCCTCGCTCTACGACCCGCAGGCCGACCGCTCCTGCAAGACCATCGAACTGCTGGGCCGTCAGGAGCGGGTGGCGGTGGCTGAGCACTGCTACCACTTCCTTGAGGATCGGCTGCAGGCCCTGTGGACCAGAAACCGGCACAGTTTCGGTGGCAACGGCCGCACTGCCCGCACCAGCTATTTTCTCGGTTTGCTCGCCGGATTCCGCGAAACCTTGGAGCGAGGATGCCGCGCGACTGAAAACACAGGTGCACCCGCTGAGACGAGCGATCTGCCTGCGCTGCGCGAACAGCAGCGGCTGGACGACTTCGTCACTTTTCGCTACCCGCGCCTGCGCCGCCTGCGCCGCCAGGGCCTGAACATGCACGGGGCAGCCTACCGGGAGGCGGTCGTTGCCGGCCGAAAAATCACTCTGCGGCCACCCATGGGCAGCAACGGGAAGGAAGTGCGCCTTTTGCCTTGATCGGCCGGTGGAGGTCTTGTCCGAGCCCGGCGGTTCGCAGGCGCACGCCGCAAATGTTGACGCCAGACGCAGCTTGTTTATTATAGACAGTATTTGATTCTTTAGGAGGAAGCGGGTGAACTACACAATGGAACGCTGGAATATCAGCAAATCGTCCGACCTGTACGGCGTCAGCGAGTGGGGCGGCGGCTTTTTCTTTATCGCCGAGAACGGCGACATGATGGTTATGCCCGAACCAGGCGCCACGGACCGGGCCGTAAGCATCGCCGACGTGGCCAACGGCGTACACGAACGCGGCTTCGACATGCCGGTGCTGTTACGCATCGAAAACATCCTGGACGCCCAGATCACCAGCCTCAACGAGACCTTCCGTACCGCCATGGAGGAACTGGGCTACACCGGCAGCTTCATGGGCGCCTACCCTATCAAGGTTAACCAGCAGAAGCAGGTGGTGGAGAAGATCACCCAATTCGGCTCGCGCTACCACCATGGCCTGGAGGCCGGCTCCAAGGCGGAGCTGATCGCCGCCATGGGCATGATGCGCGACAAAAAGGCAGTGCTCATCTGCAACGGATACAAGGACGAAGAGTTCATCGATCTCGGTCTGTATGCCACCAAGATCGGTTTCACCTGCATCCTGGTGGTGGAGATGCCCGATGAGCTGCCACTGATCATCGAGCGCTCCAAGAGGCTGAATGCCAAGCCTATCCTCGGGATACGCATCAAGCTGTCCGCTCAGGCCGGTGGCCACTGGTCCGACTCCGGCGGCGAGCGATCCGTCTTTGGTTTGAACACCAGCCAGATCATCCAGGCGGTGGACCTGTTATCCAGCGCCGGCATGCTCGACTGCCTGAAGATGGTGCACTACCACCTGGGCTCACAGATCTCAAACATCCGCGAGATCCGCACCGCGGTGAACGAGGCCTGCCGCGTCTATGCCGGCCTGGCCAAGGAGGGTGCGGGGGTCGAATACCTGGATCTCGGCGGCGGCCTGGCGGTGGACTACGACGGCTCGCAGTCCAACTTTCTCTCCAGCCGCAACTACACCCTCAAGGAATACTGCACCGACGTTATTGAGGCGGTCATGACCTCGCTCGACGAGGATAATATCCCGCACCCGATCATCATCGCCGAAGCGGGCCGGGCCCTGGTAGCCTACTACTCGATCCTGCTCTTCAACATCCTCGACGTCACCCGCTTCCAGGCCTTCCCCTTGCCCGAGCGGCTGCCCGAGGATTGTCCGTCGCAGCTCGAGTACATGCATCAGGCCCTCAAGAGCCTTACCATCCGTAATATTCAGGAGGTGTTCAACGACGTCATCTTCTATCGCGACGAGACCCGGCGGCTCTTTCAGCACGGCCAGGCCAGTCTGCGCGAGAGGGCGTTGGCGGAACAGCTGTTCTGGACCACGATCAGCGAGATCAGCCGGCTGGCCAAGGACCTCAAAAACCCGGGTGCTGAACTCACCGACCTCAACCGAGTCCTGTCCGACTTTTACTATTGCAACTTCAGTGTGTTCCAAAGCTTGCCCGACTCCTGGGCAATCGGTCAGCTGTTCCCGATCATGCCCATCCACCGGCTTGATGAGGAGCCCACCCGCAAGGGCATCCTCGCCGACATCACCTGCGACTGTGATGGCAAAATCGACCAGTTCATCGACAAGCGCGGCGTGAAGCGTTACCTGCCGCTGCACGATCTGAAGCCCTACGAGGAGTACATCCTTGGTGTCTTCCTGGTGGGTGCCTATCAGGAGACCCTGGGCGACCTGCACAACCTGCTGGGCGACACCAACGTGGTTACCATCAGCATCAAGGAGAATGGCGAGTTCGAGTTTATCAGCGAGCAGGAGGGCGATACGGTGGCCGAGGTGCTCTCTTATGTGCAATACGACCCCAAGCGGCTCTTTGTCCGTTTCCGAGAAACCGCTGAGCAGGCAGTGCGCACCGGCCGCATCAGCCCGCAGGAACGACGCGAGATCGTCGCCGCCTACGAGGCAGGCTTGCGAGGCTACACCTATTTCGAAAGGTAGAGACTGTTGGTGCAGTTGGCCGGCTGGTCCCCTTTCGGAGCGGGTCAGCAGGTCAGCCAGCCGGAATCAACACGGCGTGCAGGGCGCTTTCAAGTCCCTTGTGCGGGATGAACAAACCGTGCCCGGGTCATGCGGCCCGGTACACGAGCAGGGTACTTATACCGTCCTCTCCTGGTGAGCAGGCAGAGCCTGCCCACAACGGATTTAACAGCAACAGCCCAAACGACCACAGACCATCTACTAGAAGGAGGCTCCCATGCCCCATGTTCTTATAATCGGCGCGGGCGGTGTCGGCAGCGTCGTCGCCCATAAATGTGCCGAGGTCAACGAAGTGTTCACCCACATCACCTTGGCCAGCCGCACTCTGGCTAAATGTGAGGCCATCGCCAGCCAGGTACGGGAACGAATCGGCACTACCATTGCAGTGGAGCAGGTCGATGCCGACAACGTGGCCGAAACCGTTGCCCTAATCCGGCGCATCAAGCCGGACCTGGTGCTCAACGTGGCCCTGCCCTACCAGGACCTGCCGCTCATGGACGCCTGCCTGGAAACCGGTGTCAACTACCTCGACACCGCCAACTACGAGCCGCCGGACCTGGCCAAGTTCGAATACAAGTGGCAGTGGGTCTACCGGGAACGGTACGAGCGGGCCGGCATCATGGCTTTGCTCGGCAGCGGCTTCGACCCCGGGGTGACCAACGTCTTCTGCGCCTGGGCCCAGAAACACCACTTCGACGAGATCGAGACCTTGGACATCATCGACTGCAACGCCGGTGACCACGGCCAGCCCTTTGCCACCAACTTCAACCCGGAAATCAATATTCGCGAGATCACCCAGCGCGGCCGCTACTGGGAGCACGGCGAGTGGGTGGAAACCGATCCACTCTCCTGGTCCATGACCTACGACTTCCCCGAGGGGATTGGCCCGAAAAAGTGCTATTTGATGTACCACGAGGAGTTGGAGTCCCTGGTGCAGAACATCCGCGGGCTCAAACGGGCGCGCTTCTGGATGACCTTTTCCGAACAGTACCTCACCCACCTGCGGGTGCTGGAAAACGTGGGCATGACCCGCATTGACCCGGTGCCCTACAAGGACATGGAGGTTGTGCCGCTCAAGTTCCTCAAGGCAGTGCTGCCCGAGCCGGCCTCGCTTGGACCGCTGACCCGTGGCCGCACCTGTATCGGCTGCGTGTTCAAGGGGATCAAGGACGGCCGTGAGAAGCGGATGTACGTGTACAATATCTGCAGCCACGAGGCAGCCTACCGTGAGGTCGGCTCCCAGGCCATCTCCTACACCACCGGCGTGCCGGCCATGATCGGCGCGAAAATGATGCTCACAGGGGCCTGGAAGCGTTCCGGGGTCTGGCATATGGAGCAGTTCGATCCCGATCCGTTCATGGCCGACCTGAACTGCTATGGCCTGCCCTGGCAGGCGATCGAGCTTTGAACAACGGCCGCTTCAACGGCCACACCGCCTGCCGGTTCAACCCGACCCGGGTGGAGACTCCAGCCTTTGTCGTCGACGAGGGGTTGCTCCGCGACAATCTGAGCGTGCTGGCCCGGGTCAAGGTACGGACCGGCTGCCGCATCCTGCTGGCGCTCAAATGTTTTGCCATGTACCGGGTCTTCCCCCTGCTCGCCGAAGTGCTGGACGGTGTCTGCTGCAGTTCGCCTCACGAGGCGCGCCTCGGCCGTGAGGAGTTCGGCCGCGAGGTGCACAGCTTTGCCGCCGCCTTTTCGAGCGCCGACATCGAGGATCTGGCTCTGACGAGTGATCACCTAGTGTTCAACTCCTTTGCCCAAAAGAAGCGCTTCCTGCCCGTGGCCCGGCGGCGGGCCGAGACCGGGGGCCACAAGTTGGAGTTCGGCCTGCGCATCAACCCCGAGCATTCCGAGGGCGCGGTCCCGTTGTACGACCCCTGCGCGCCCGGCTCCCGTCTCGGCATTCGACGGGCCGACTTCCAAACTGATCAATTGGACGGGATCAGCGGTCTGCACTGGCACAACCTGTGCGAGCAGGACGCCGACTGCCTGGAACGAACCGTGGCGGCCGTGGAACACTCCTTTGCCGACGTCCTGCCGCGCATGGGCTACGTCAACTTCGGCGGCGGCCACCACATCACCCGAGAGGGGTACGACCTTGACCTGCTGGTGAGCGTCGTCAACCGCTTCCGCGAGCGCTGGGGCGTGCAGGTCTACCTAGAACCGGGCGAAGCGGTGGCCCTGAACACCGGCTACCTGGTGAGTACGGTGCTCGACGTGGTCAACGCCGACCTGCCCGTTGCCATCATTGACTCCTCGGTGCCGGCGCACATGCCCGATGTGCTGGAAATGCCCTACCGACCGCACATCATCGGCTCCGGCGAACCCGGCGAAAAGGCCTGGACCTGCCGGATCGGTGGGCTCTCCTGCCTGGCCGGTGACGTAGCCGGCGAATATTCCTTTGACCAGCCACTGGTCGCCGGCGATCGGCTGGTGTTCACCGACATGGCTATCTACACCATGGTCAAGACCAACACCTTCAACGGCGTGCAACTGCCGGCCATCATCCTCTTCCACCTGGAGGAGGACCGGTTGGAAACAGTGCGCCGCTTCGGTTACGAAGACTTCAAGACCCGTCTTTCCTGAGGCGCCGGTCCGCCAGCCGCAGAAAGAGGCGTCCAGGGCCCAGAGGCTATTTTCTGTTGACCACTTGGTCGCCCTGTGCTATGAATTATCTCTTGAAACGGTAGCCCTGCGAGGCTGCCACTTTTTGTCCCGAGCACCATTCCTCGGTAGCTCAGTTGGTAGAGCAGGTGGCTGTTAACCACCTTGTCGGGGGTTCGAGTCCCTCCCGGGGAGCCAGTATATATTCCAGCGTCTTCCGCTGGAGCCTTTCAACCCCTTGAATCTACACGATTTAAGGGGTTTTTTCTTGCCCTTTTGGTCCGCTTCCTTCCATTGTCGGCCGTTGACATCCACGAATAAACCGGGTACAGATTTGGGTACAAAATATTGGGGAGTCTAATACCCCTTTTCCTGTACCCGTTTCAGGAGGCCGGCCATGCTCACCGCCATCGAAGTACGCAACGCAAAGCCGAAAGAAAAACCGTACAAATTGACAGACGGCAAGGGCCTACACCTGCACGTTGCCACCAACGGGAAGAAAACCTGGCGCTATCGCTACACCCTGGCGGGTACGGAAACAATCTTTGTTCTCGGGGAGTACCCGGCCCTTTCACTGGAAGCGGCCCGGGTACAATTGGCGTCCGAGCGGGAAAAGGTAAAGGCCGGCATCAACCCGGCGGATGAACGGCGCCGGCAAAAATTGGCCAACATTCAGCAGCAGGCCGAACAGAAGGCCCTGGCCAAAAACAGTTTCGAGGCCGTCGCCCTTGAGTGGTTCCGGCAAAAGAAAGGCGTTTGGAGCGAAACCCACGCGGAGCAGACCCTTCTCTTTCTCCAGCGGGAAGTATTCCCGGCCATCGGTCCGCTGCAAGTGGACCGGATCACCCCGCCGATGGTCCTGCAAGTTCTCCGGGAGATCGAAACCCGTGACGCCTTGGAGATTGCCCGGAAGACCCTGCAACGCATGAACTCCGTTTTCCGCTATGCCGTGCAAACCGGGCGGGCCACCTTCAACCCCGCCGGGGATATGCAGGGCGTTCGTAAAACCCGGCCGGTGAAAAACCACGCCATGCTTGACCAAGCGGAACTGCCTGCTTTTTTGCAAGCCCTGACCGCTGCCAACTCGCACACCACCACCAAGCTTGCCCTACGATTCACCATCCTGACCGCTGCCCGGACCGGCGAAGCACGCTTTGCCACTTGGCCCGAAATCGACTTGGAAAAGCGCTTGTGGTCCATCCCGGCGGCCAGGATGAAAATGCAGCGGCCGCACGTTGTCCCCTTGAGCACTGGTGCCATGGATATTTTGCAGCGGGTGAAAATCCTACACGGTGACTCCGGCTTCATCTTCCCTGGCATCAAAAACCCTGAAAAGGCCATCAGCGAGAACACCCTGCTTGATTGCATAGCACAGATTGGCTACCGCCGCGCTGCGACCACGCACGGCTTTCGGGCGACCTTTTCCACCATCGCCAATGAGGCCGGTTTCAGCGCGGACGCAATTGAGCGGGCGCTTGCCCACCAGGAAAAGAGCGCGGTCCGTGCCGCCTACAACCGGGGCCTCTACCTGAAAGAGCGGGCAGAACTCATGCAATGGTGGAGCGATCACTTGCACCACCTGGAACACGGCGCGGACATCGTTCCCATTGGCCGGGGTGCCGCTGGCGGCGAGTAGTACAAGACGGGCGCGGATAGGGTAGCTCCCGACAAGCGGTTTCCCTTGACCGCTTCCGCGCCTCTTTCTGCAAGGGGCAACCTCTTTGACCAAGGGCAAAGCACATGACACCAGAAGAACGCCCTCTGTGGCAACTCTCCGAAAAAGCACGGCAGGCGATAACTGCAATCTATCGCACACCCCCCCGCCCAGACGATGAACAGCAAACGGTTCGCTCGCAGATTGCCGCCGAGGTGTTCGGCGCTCCTGCGGGAGACTTGGCGGAAGCGTCTTTCTTGGGTGTGGTCGAATATGAGGCCCGTTGGGCGCGCGAGGGCATCGCAGCGCTGAACGATGAACCGGACCGCAAGGCCGCCCGGAAGGAACTGGCCGACCTGCACAAACATTTGGCCCGCGCCGTGGATAGCCTCAACAGCCTGAGTCTGTCCGCCAGGGTGCTCTTGCCTGTCGAGTTCGACCATCTCCAAGCCATTACCGACATTGAACTGGCTGCGGGTTTCATTGACCAAGGCCTCGAACAGTTGAAAGAGTCTCCGCGACTGCCGCACCGAGCAGAGAGGCGCGAGGCAATCGCCCGCGAATTGGCATTGCGCCTGCTGCGCGCCGTTCGTGACTATGGCATTGGGTCGGCAGCGACATTTGAGGAGCACGAGGACGACTACGGCGAAAGATCGGCACTATATCAGTCATCTGCCGTGCAACTGCTCTACGTCATTGGTGCCGACATCGACTTGAACCTCAGCCCCCACAGCTGGAAGCGACACATCCTTGAGGCGTTCCGACCCCCGCCAGCGTAGACAGCCAAACAGGGGGTAAAGCGCCCGGCTGAAAACTCAGTCCGTCCCGAAAACTTTGGACGGGCCAGTGCCAGCGCTCCCCTTTTTATTGTGTTGGAAAACTCGTAGCGCAGTTCCCTCCATTGACTGCCGCCCTTGATCCATAAAAGAACCCGGCAAGGGATAGTCCGCTGCCGGGTGCTCATCCGTTACAGTGTAATGGGTCGATGGCGTTCACAATGGGGGAGAACCGCGCGCGGAAAAAGAGAGGCGGGCCGAAAAATGCGCAAGGAGTCTAGGTCGCTTGCGCTCAAGACGGGTCCGGTAAGGGTGAGGGAAGGGGATAGACACGCTCAACTCATTCAGCGGAGCCTATTCGAGCAAGTAATACCTTGGAGATAATCAGATCCTGAATCAGTGAAAATCCATCAGTAAAAAGTGGCTAAAATTACAATCAATATATTGAAATTTCAGTATAAATATATCAATATACGCCTGTCCAAAAAACTCACTTGGCAGGTGAAAACATGA
>JAVEYP010000001.1:0-23820 GCA_034003445.1 Desulfobulbus sp. | reverse complement strand
TTCCGATCTGTGACATGGATGCCACGCCGGGCCGCATCCGCAGCCACCTCGGGCACAGTCGCCAGCCAGCGGGCCGGCTCCACCTGCCAGGAAGCGGCTGACCCAGTCTCGCACTGGGCCGAGTTGCCACGCAGGCCGATCACCTGGATAAAAAAACGACGCACGCCCAGATCCGCAAGCAGGGCCGGCATGCGTTCAAGGTGGTCGATGTTCAGTGCGGACACGGTGTAGATGAGACTGGTGTTAAAGCCGGCCGCAATTGCCCTCCGGATATTAGCCGTGCACACCGCAAACACGCCCTCACCGCGGATCGGGGCGTTAACCGCCGCGTCCGGGCCGTCCAGGCTGAAACTGAGGTAGTCCAGTTCCCGTGGCGTGACCCGGTCCAGCAGATTGTGGAACAGGTAGCCGTTGGAGTCCACGGTGACCGCGTAGCGCATGGACTTGGCCGCCCGGATAATGGCCGGCAAATCCGGGTGGAGGGTGGGCTCGCCGCCCAGCAGGATGAGGGTGGTCTGCTGCTCCGGCCGGGCAAACAGCTTCAGCCAGCGCTGGACCGTGGCCAACGGCAGAGTGGCACTGCCGTGTTGCGCGGGGTTGATGTAGCAGTGGCGGCAGGACAGATTGCAGGCGGTGAGCAGGTGGAAAAAGACATTGCGCTCCCCGGGCTGAAAGCCCACGGTGCGCGCCTTGGGCACTGCGGTCATGGTGATTCCTCCAGGGTTTGTGCCAGGGTGTAGTGGGCCAGCAGGCTGTCCTGCCAGTAGAGGCCGGTGCGAAAAAACTGTTGGAAGAGACGAAGGCTCTCGTCCCGCCGTACCCGGTCGAGCAGGTACACGTGCATGTCCCGGTACAGGGGATTGAGCAGGGAAAGGGGCAGATTGGTGCCGCCGCCCATCACGTCCTCGTACGCCCAGACAAAGCTGCGTATACCAGACAGCAACAGGGTGCTGTAGCACATCAGGCAGGGCTCCATGGTCGAGTACACCGTCACCCTGACCAGATCAACAATAGGCCGGTGGGCGAGCAGCTGCCGCAGAGTGAGGATCTCGGCGTGGTCGATCTCGTTGCAGCCCTCCTCGCCGCTGTTGATCCGGTGGCCGCGGGCGACCACCCGGCCGCCGACGACAAACACGCAGCCCACCGGAAACTCGCCCGCATCCAGGGCTTGGCGCGCCTCGTCCAAAGCCGCGTCCATAAACTGTTCGTGTTCGCTCTGCGTCATCACCGTCTTCCGAGGAAAATAAACCTGGTCCTGTGCTGCGGGCCTGTTCGCTTCGCTATACCACGGCCGGCAATCGCTGTCAAAAAGGCCGAACCACTACATGGCTCGGCCCAAACGAAGGATATTTTTGCCGATGACCACGCCGGTGTGTGGCTGCAGCCAGTCGTAGCCCTTTTCGACAAAGGGCAGGTAGACAAGACGGCTGACCACATCGGTAAGGTTCACTCGTGGCAACAGCGGGAACACCAGCCGGGGACTAGTGGTGGTGGTGGCCAGGATAATTTTGGCCGCCTGTAGAGCCTCCGAGGATGGCAGGGTGACCGGGAACAGGCCAGCCTGCACCCGGCCCGGCTGTGGCCGGAGCTGCCACTGGGCAATGGTCGCCTGGCGGCCGGCCTGGAGAAAGATCTTTGGCCGCAGCTTAAAGGCTGGCGCCCACAGGCTCATAGGCCGCTCGCGCCACTCGGGCCTGGGCAGGAAAGGCTGGTTGGTGCGCACAACAAAGTCGGCGTAACTGCTGATCTCGAGGACCGGGATGCGGCCAAAGAGTTGCCAGAACGGCAGATAGAGCGGGGTGCCTGGGTCGCCGGGGACGATCTGCCAGTCGACCGGAATAAGACCCTGGTCCGCGAAGGTCCAGCCGCGGTGGCAGTTGGCGCAGGTAAGCACCTGGCAGTCGGCCGCACCGTGGAGCGGACCACCGCAGTGGAGGCAGAGGCTCGCCCGGCACCGGATACGCCAGGGTTCCTGGAAAGGCTGGGTGGTCAGGCCGATCAATTCCTCCGAACCAGCCAGCCGCTGACCCGTGACCGCGTCGACCAGGGTCTGCTGCCGGCGGGTGAGCGGCAGGTAGATGCAGCTCAAACTCTCGCCAATGTAGGCGCGGTGCAACAGATCGCGGCCGGCCTGACCGGTGAGGCTGCTCACCTGCGCCGCCTTGGCGAGCACGGCAGTCGGGCTAATGGTCTGCTTAAGGTAGTGGTGACTAGTGTCCGGGTCGAGGCGTTGCAGTCGCATAGCCTGCGGTCGAACCCCCAGGGAGGGCGGCAGGAAGGTTGCCGGGTGGGCAACCTGGGTGGTGTCCACCACTCGGTGACTGATGGACTCGCCGGAGACGAGAAAGATGGTCCCCTTGAAGCGGAGATACGGGGCGTAGAGAAACCGCTGCTGCGCGGACCGGGCGGCTGGCAACACAAAGCGAAACGGCCTGCTCCCTTCCAGGTGGTTGCGCACCCCGCAAAAGGCGCAGATGAGCAGCTGGTGGGTCTCGGCCAACTCCACCGGCGCACCGCACTGGGGGCAGGCCTGCTCGATCCGCAGGTCCACCGCCCCCGCCCTGCGACCCGATTCACCCAACTGACCGGTCAGCTGATCCTGTCGCCGCACTGGTTGCAGTATGCCGCACCAGGCAGGTTGGCGGCGTGGCAGGCGGGGCAGACCACCTCGCGGGAATGTTCGTCGGCCGGGTGGCCGCAGCGCGGGCAAAAGGCCGCCTCCGGGGGCAGGTTGGTCCCGCAGTGATCGCACTGCTTGCTGAGCAGCTGCTGGTGGCCGCAAAAGGGGCAGAAACGTGCCCCGGCCGGGATGTCGTTACCGCACTCCCCGCAGCGGGTCTGTGGTACAGCCCCGCCCATTGATGCCGCACGCCCGCCGATCCCCTGCAGGTTGCCAAACAGGGCCGGCATCATCATGCCCAGACCCAGGCCCAGGCCGGCGCCAGCCTCGCCTGTGCCGGTCGCCGCCTTTTCCATGGCCATGGCCGCCTTCATGCGCACGAACTTATCCATGTCTTTAATCACGCCCAGCCGCGAGCGATCGTCAATGGCCTGCTGCACCTCTTCGGGCGGGGTGATGGAGGTCACGTACAGCCCATCCAGGGCCAGGCCAAAGCGGGCGAAATCCACCTCCAGAGCCCGTTTCAGTCCAACAGCGATCTCGTCGAAGCGGCCCGGCAAATCAAACAGCGAACGCAGGTGCTCGCCCAAATAGTCGTTGAAGCGGCTGACGATAACCTGGCGCAGGTAGTCTTCCACCTGCTCAGTGGTGTAGCGGCCCATGGTCCCGGCCAGGGAATTGATAAGCAGCACCGGCTGGACAATACGGATGTTGAACACGCCGTGGGCACGCAGCCGCACCAGGCCAAGTTCGGCGTCACGGAAGGCGACCGGGTCACTGGTACCCCACCGAAGGTCCGGGAACACCTTGAGATTGACAAAGAACACCTCGGCCCGCAGCGGGCTGATCAGCCCCCAGGGCGCGGACAGCAGCTTGGTGACAATGGGGATGTTGCCGGTCTTGAGCGTGTGCCGGCCAGGACCAAAGGCGTCTGCGGCCCTACCCTTGTAGAAGAACACCGCGGCCTGGCTCTCGCGAACGGTCAGTTGAGCACCGTACTTGATCTCGCCCGAGCCTTCCTTCGGCAATCGGTGCAAAAGTTCCCGGCCAGACTCGTCAAACCATTCCAGCGCTTCCAGCAGGATAGCGTTCTTCACTCCCATGGCTCCCCTCCGGGTAGGCCTTTCTTTGCGGTACGAACCTTTTGCATTATAGTGGGCAGGCTCGGCAGCACCAAAGAGAAACTGACGACAGGAATGGAAAGTCAACAGTCGGACGAGCGAGGACATCTCTTGTCCCGCACAACCGGAAGGAGGAGAGCAGCAATGGACGCATTCGCCCAGGAGTGGACCCTGGAATCAGCCCTGGCCATACTCAAACACCCAACAGTGGACAGCGACCTCTGGACCGAGGCCGTGGAATGGCTGCTCATCTACGGCCCGCCGGAGATCCGCGAGCTGCTCGGCGAGGCGAGCGGCCACGCCACTGGTAGAGCCTTCCCGGAGCTGCAACCGCAGGGCTATGGTCCGGACGGCAGCCCCTGTTACGAGATCAGTGATCTGGCCAGGTCGCTGGGCATCAGCGAGGAGGAGGCCCGCCGCCAGCTCGCCGAAAAAGAGGCCCGACACGGCGTTCGGCACGGCGTCGCTGACCAGGACACCACGACCCTGCAATAGTGTCCGGTCGGTCTCTGGCCGCTTACCAGCCCATGCCCGCGTTCGCCACGCTGCGGTAGGGGATCAGTTCAAAGATTCGTTTGTGCGGGTCGATCTGGATGTGATAGTAGCGGTCCTGCGGCATGTAAATATAGGGAATCTCGGCTTCCTGGCGGGAGAGGAAGCTGGAAATGATCATGCGGTTGACCGCCCGGTGACCCACGATCATGATGTTCTCGTCATAGTTGTTGAGAAAAAACACCTTTTTCAGACCGCGGTAGACCCGCTCCTCCATGGTCGCGTAGCCCTCGCCCTCGGGATAGACATAGCGGTACTTGTTTGGCCCGCGCTCTCGTGCGACCTCGGGCATCTGCCGCCGCACCTCCTCATAGGTCATGTGCTCGCAGACACCGGCATTGATCTCGTTGAACTCCGGCAGGGCAATGATCGAGCACGGCTGCTGGCGCTCGGCAATGGGCGTGGCGGTCTGCAGGGTGCGCTTGTGGTTGCTGGTAAAGATGATCGGAATGCGGATGGTGGCAAAGTGCTCGGCCAGCGCGTTGGCCTGGTCCAGCCCACGTTCGGTGAGGTCCGAGTCGCCGCCAATGCGGTCCTCGCGGTTGTAGTAGGTCTCACCATGGCGGACCAGGTAGAGGTTGCGTACCACCCGGGTGGTAATAATGTCACGGATGCGGTCGTAGTAGGGCAGGACCTCGCTGATGCGCTCCTGGAGGATGCAGCTGTCAAAAGAGTCCACCAGGATACGATTATCCTCCTCGTCCAGCGGCTCGTAAATCGACTCGTAGTAGTTGATGCGACCCACAAAGCTTTCCACGGCCTTTTCCCGCGACAAATGGCGGAACTCCTTGAGCCGGGCTTTGCGCTCCAGGTTGGCCTCGAGCGCCTCCTCGTCGGCGTTGACGCATTCCACGTAGACCATGGGCAGGTCTGGGAAGGCCGTATGGATGTTGCGTCGCCGCTCGCGGGTAACGTTGCTGGCGTCGATAATCGCCACCTCGCCGCCCCCCTGGAGAAAGGCCTGGGCCTCTTCGATGTTGAGCTGCGAGATCCGCTCACGCATCTCCCTCCCCTGGACGTTGGCCGGCGAGAAAAACTCCGAGGTAGAGGTAGAACAATCGGTGTCCAGCTTGCGGCGCAGTTCGCCGTTGTTGAAGATGCGCACGCGCACGCCGTCCATCTCCAGGGTGCGACCGAGCTTGCGAGCCATGGTCGATTTGCCCCGGGCCGGCAGGCCCACCATGACGATCACCAGTTTTCCCCTCATGCCCTGCCCTCCTATGCTTGTGGCCCAGTTCCAGTATTCCCTGATTGAAAACGCATTGTACGGAATCGCCGGTAAAAAAGCCGTGGAAAAATGCGGCCAACCACAGGGCTGTGAGCCCACCCGGGGCTACAGTTGGTAGAGCGTGTCGTCGTGTGTTGGCTGGCGGGAGGCAGCCTGGGCCTTCTTTTTCATCGCCTCCAGGCTGAACGGATCATCGCCGTCCATCAACTCGCCCATGTCGCGCTCGATCTCTTCCGGGTCGTCGCCGGATTCCATGCGGGCAATGGCCTCCTCCATCTGGCCGCCCAGGCTGAGGCCGGTCTTGTCCATGAAGGTGCGCATGAGGCGGCCCATCTGCCGAGGGTCTTCTTCGTTGATGTGCTCAGCCTCGCGCATCAGGCCGGCCATGGCCTGTTCCATTTTCGCCTCATCCAACCCGGCAAGCGGATCGTCACCCTCTCCTTCTTTGGCCTTACCGATGGTGGCAAAGGACGACAGCATCTTCTTAAGCCCGCTCCGACCGCATTTCGGGCAGTTCGGCCGTTTGTCGGTGTTGGGCCGGCTGGAAAAAAAATTGAACACGGTGTTGCAGTCCTGACAGAAAAATTCGTAGATCGGCATGACAGAAACAGGTCGTTGAGGTTGACGAACAGGCCCGTCCGGCGGGCATTAAGAGCACTGCAGCCGGGTCAGCCCCCGGCAAGCACGGCCTCAAGGTCGGCCGGAGCCACCTGGTCGGTGATGACCACCCGGCCGATAGCCTCAGGCAGCACAAAGAATACCCGGCCACCGATGGATTTCTTGTCCGCCTGTAGGTAGCGGCGGATGAGTGACCGGTCGAGATCAGGCGGAATGGTGGTGGGCAGCCCGTAGCTGGCGAGCATCTCACCAATGGCGTGCACGACTTCGGCCTTGGCCACACCGCCGCGCACCGCCAGCTCGGCCACCGCCTGCATACCGATGGCCACGGCAAACCCGTGGATGAGTTGGTAGCCCGAGGCCGCCTCCACTGCATGGCCGATGGTATGGCCAAAATTGAGGATGCGGCGCAGGCCGCCCTCGCGCTCGTCCCGCTCCACCACCGAGGCCTTGAGTTCGCAGCAGCGGCGGATCATGGCTATGATCGTGGTTGAGTCAAGCCCCTGTATTGCCGGCCGCTCACGGTCGAGAAAGGCAAAGAAGTCGGCATCAATGGCAGCCCCGTACTTGATCACCTCAGCCATGCCGCCGCGGAACTCCTCCTCGGGCAGGGTGCGGAGCACATCCGTGTCGATGAACACGGCCCGGGGCTGGTAAAACGTGCCGATCAGATTCTTGCCCTGGTCCAGATCCACGCCGGTCTTACCGCCCACCGAACTGTCCACTTGGGCCAGCAGGGTGGTCGGCACCTGGACAAAGGGAATGGAACGCAGATAGATTGAGGCAAGGAATCCGGCCATGTCGCCGGCCACCCCGCCACCCAAGGCCAGCAGGGCGTCGCCGCGGTCAAAGCCGCGCTCGGCCAGCTCACTTGCCATCTGCTCAATGGTGGTCAGCTGCTTGCTCGCCTCGCCATGCGCAAAGGTGATCAGCTCACAGTCGATACCCGCACTGCGCAGCGACTGCGCCACCTGCTCGCCGTAGAGCGGCCCGACCACATCATCGGTGACAATGGCGTAGCGAAAGCCAATGCGGGCCTCGCGGAGCCAAGGCCCCACTGTGTCGAGCACAGCGCTGCCAATAACAATCGGGTAACTCCGCTCCCCCAGGCCGACCTGCACGGTCTGCTGCTTCATAGTGCCTCGCTGTTCTCGTGTTCCCGCACCGTTGTAGCGTGCCTCTGCCTCTGCTCACGCCGCACAGTTGCACAACGTGTGCGGACGCGGTCGGCTATTCCAGGCGGGCAAGATACTGAACCTTGGGGCTGGCACGCAAGCAAAACATGACACCAGCTTGCCGGCCGGCAACAAACTGCGGACGAGTGGTGACTGTTTATCTTCCTGATTAGCCGTTGACGACGCATCCAAAGGTGTTCATGGCCCCGGTCCTGCCCACAACTGGTATTTAAAGCACTGCACCCGACCTCCGCGGGCACAAAAAAAGGGAGACGCCGCACGAGGCGACGTCTCCCTGGAGACAGCGGATGAAACAGTACGTCTTACATATTACGTCTTACATATTTTCGCCGGAGGCGGCACTCTGCATCTTGACCTCGACCCTCTCGGTCAGGCCGGCATAGTACGAGCGAAGCAGCACGAGCACCTCTTCGCGACCAAAGTGGTCGACAACCGGAGCGCCATCAGACAGGGCCTTGCGCAGCTTGGTGCCGGACAGGATGACGCGGTCTTCCTTGGAGTGCGGGCAGGTGCGCAGGGAGGCCATACCGTCGCACTTGTGGCAGTAGAAGGTCCAGTCGATCTTCATCGGCTTGCAGAGCAGGTCCTTCGAGTCATCGCCGGTTTGCGGGATACGATCGAAGATCTCCTGAGCCTCAAACAGGCCGTAGAAGTCGCCGACACCGGCGTGGTCGCGGCCGATGAGCATGTTGTTAACGCCATAGTTTTGGCGGAAGGTGGCATGGAGCAGACCTTCGCGCGGACCGGCATAACGCATGTCGAGCGGATAGCCGGCGTTGACGATATTCTCTTTGACGAAATATTTGTCGATGAGAACTTTGATGGCATCGATACGGGTGGCGGCCGGAATGTCACCAGGCTTCAGATTACCAATGAGGCTGTGGATAATCACGCCGTCGCAAACCTCGATGGCGATCTTGGCCAGGTACTCGTGCGAACGGTGCATCGGGTTACGCAGCTGCAGAGCGGCAACGTTGGCCCAGCCGCGCTCGTCGAAGATGGCGCGAACTTCAGCAGGTCGCAGGTAGACACCCGGGTAGTCTTTCGCATACTCACCCTCGGAGAGGACCTTGACCGGACCGGCCAGGTTGAATTCGCCCTGATTAAAGACCATGATAACGCCGGGATGATCCTTGGGAGCGATTTCCCAGAATTTGTCACCAACGGATTCCTCGCCTTCGCCCTTGAAGACCTTCTCGCATTCCCAACGCTTGTCAGCGTCGGTCATCTCAAATTTTTCGGTGACCTTCATGGTGGCGTAAATCTCGCCCTTGTTGGCCAGGGCGATCTCGTCGCCGACTTTAATGTCGCCGGCAACGGCAGCAGAGACATCCAGGGTAATGGGCACCGGCCAGAAGGTACCATCTGCTATCTGGAAGTTCTCGCATACGCCTTTCCAGTCCGCCTTGGTCATAAAGCCGGTCAGCGGCGAGAATCCGCCGATACCCATCATGATCAGATCGCCCTTGGCGCGGTCGGAAACCTCGACCTGCTTCAGGCCGGCGGCTTTCTTCAGTTCTGCTTCACGCTCGGCGCCTTCAAGCAAGGCGCAGACAAGACCTTTTCCACCGTGGGGGGCTACCAATTTCGAGCTCATAGTGTTTTCCTCTCTGGTTGTTTTCCTGTGCGAACGGTTAACCTACACACATCCAAATCCGCTATGCCGGGGCAAACCCGGCTTGCGAAAAACTGAACCGGCATTCAGTCAATTCTTGAACTATTTATATGGGAGCACGGTGGAAGTCAAGAGAAAAACTCATGAAAAATATCAGGGAAAATGATGAATGCCATCATTACCAGACATGCGCACAGCGCTCCGACCCAAAAAAAACCGGAAGCAAACGGGACAAACGGGAAACTTATCGTCCGGTTTCCGGTTGATCCCGGGTTACAGGATACGGCTCCCAGGGGAGTTTACCGCTCCTGCCAGGAGGTTCGTCCAGATCGAACCTTGTTGATGGTTTGAATGTCGATTATGGGCGTCTCTCCGGTCGACAACTGGGTCAGCACCTTAACCTCGCCACTACCCGACCCTGACCCTGAATGGAGCGACGGAGAAGTCGCCATGCCTTGGCCCAGGTCGATAGACTTGTTCGAAACCGCTTTCACTTCGGAACCGACCTGTACCGCGCTCGTGCCGAGTATTGAGCGGGTAGGATGAGCGGTGCCGGTCTTGTAGTACAGCCCAAAGAGCCGGCTCTGACCCTCACCAGCGCAGGGATCGCTGCTCGGTTGAAAAACGGAGCTCAGGAGCACGCCGCCCAGCAGGGCCGACCTGGTCGTGCTTCTCGAAGACGGATCGGTTGCCAAACCAGCAATGGGCTCCAAATACATGCGCCATCCCATCGCGTTGGCGTCGATCTCGTTTTCCAGGGCTTTGAAGGTGTTCAAAGCCGGACCGGTTGTTGGGGCGACCGACGGTGAAATGGTGCCGTCCGTGTACATTTTGACAGATGAGACATCAAGCAGTTTGGACTCCTCCACAGGGTAGGTGCTGTCTTCCATGTCCTTGACACCATAAAGGTAATGCTTGTCGGTGGTCGTCTTGTCCGGTGTCGAAAAATATCGGCCAGTACCAAAGAAAAGCCAGTGGTTGTTCTTGTTGTCAATCGAGGGCACAGGCTGCGCCCCCACGGGCAGCTTGGTATCGTAGAAGGTCGTCAGCGGGCTCCAGGCGGAGAAGGCTGCCTCATTATTGAACCCGAGCCGCATCACCCGACCATCATCCTTGAGCTTCGCTCCCAAGGTGTCGCGGCCGATCAATCCAAAATAAGCTGTGTTGGCTCGAAAATCGAGATTCCAGTCGACCACCGCGGGCGTGCCCATAAAACTGTTGGGTTGCAAAGTGTCGCAGGCAATGAGGTTCGCAGCTGGGTTAATCTCCTGAACCGTGCAGTTGGCCGGAAGGCCAGTGGCAGTGAGTTCTGGGCTCCTCGTCTTGGTGCTCAGCTGTCCGAGATCAAAGAGATACACCTTGGCGTTCTGAGTGCTGACATAATCAAGACTGCTTGGGCCGTTGCCGAATACCAGGTACCAACTTTTGCAGGCGGTATCAGAGTTGCTCGTATCCTTGCAGCTCTTGCTCAAACCTACATCCTGGAAGGCAGCCACGGCTGGATACACGGTCGAGAAACTGCCGTCCGGCATGGGGATCTCCGCCAGCAGGCGCGGTTCAGCCTCCGGGTTGGTAATGTCGAAAAGCACATAGGCCGATCGGGTGGCAACAAGCTCTGGCGGAGTTGCCGCGTTATTATCGTGATCAATGTTCACGGCCATGGAACCGCCGCCCAGATTCATGCCCACAACCATGACCGTACCCCATCCATGGGGATGATCAGCGTCAATCGGGTTGCCAAAGCTGTTGAAAAAAATCTTGGCGTCAAAAATCCTCGGCTTGCCGTCAACGAAGTAGACATGCGTCTGCTTCCCATACTCCGGATCTTTGAGCCACTGCAGATGGGTCAACAGGCTGGAGGGCGCATAGGCCCAAATCTCGGCGCCAAGCGGGTGGGGTGTGGCCGCTGTCCCATCCCAGGCCTTCCCGGTGGTGGCATACTCAATAGAGGTCTTTTGATCGGTGGTATTGGCGTTCACGGTCACCGTGTTGTAAAAGCCGGCGTTGAACGCGTGGATCAGGCCATCGTTGCCACCGGCATATACCATGATGCGCCGGTTGATGTATTGCTGCAGAAATTCCCTGTAGGTGGAGTCTCCATACATTAGGTTGAAGGCTTCCTGTGGTGAACCGACCACGGCAGGGGTGGAGTTGACAATATCGCCAAGCCGCATAACGTTTTCAAACTCACCGGTCCTATATTGTACCTTGCGGTTACGGCTACCCGGCACCTCGATACCGCGGACATAGTTGACCACATTTTCTGCCTCAACCACCTTTTCCGCCTCAGGCATGGTCATGCCACCAACATCGAAAAAGCTAGGGCTCACCGAGTTGAACATGGTCTTCACAAATGGCTGATACTCATTGGCATCGATCACCTTGTCCAAATTCATATCCACCCAGGTGGTGATGAACCGACCGCTGGAAGCGGGCGCACCCCAGGGCCTGTTGACCGCCAGGGCCACGTCACTCACCGCGGGCAGATAGAGCTGTTCGCGGGCATTCCACAGGTAGCTGATTTCATCCAATTCCCTGGTGGTAAAGGTATGGTTGGAAACAAGGATTGAATCGCCCGGCTTCAGCCAATCAACCACCGGAATGACCGTAAAGGCCTGCGAGCCGCTGTTGTCGAGCATCAGTGAGGTGGCGCTTTTCCCCTTTGCCTCCAGGGAGCCAAGATTGGTAACCGTCCAGTCATGGTAGCTTTTTCCAGCCGTACCCTGAAGATCATAAGTCGAAACCCGGGCCTGGGTACAGGCGGAAAAATCACCGCTCACTGTGCTCATGGAAAAGCTGCTCGTGGCCAGATTGTTCAGTTGTGCGGAAACATCGCTGATTTCACCGATTGTCCCACTGGGATCCAAACATTCCACGGCCCAATCGGAGAAAGTCTCTCCGCCTGCACCTATCAGGTTTTTGGTCTTAAAGGTCAGGGTGTCGCCCTGAACCAGCCAGCCACCAACGGGCGAAACCGTAAAAGTCAGGGTCGCGCCTGGGGCCGGAGTCAGCGAGTCAATGCTGAACCCTGCGCCCTGTCCGGAAGAGGTGCCCACACCCCAGGATGAGTACGTTTTATTGGCCGGTCCTTGCCAGTCGGTAACCGTCACGGTACCCACCCCAGTCTCCGCATCATAGACATCCAGTGTTCCGGTCATGGCATAGGGAGCGATGGTGATCGATTCAGGCGAGGCGGTATAGGTTACCAGGCCCTCCATGGAATTGGGTACCATGACCACATTACCGCTGTTAAAGCTTTGCACCACGCCCAGCATGGAATAGGCGGCATAGTCTTCCGGCTCGTCACTCTCATACACTCTGCCCCGCGTCCGTTTTTCCAGGGGGTCGAAATAGGTTTTCACCACTTGGTCAACGCAGTAGTTATCCAGGCGACCATTGGGGGTACAGACACCACCCGCAAGATTGGCTGGCGGCGCCAGGCACTTACCGGTCACCGGATTGATGCCTCCGTTGGCAGATGGCGTACAGTCCTGCCGGGAGTTACCATAACTGTCCATCCACAGTGCTTGCACGGTCCCCAGCCACCGCGCCTCCACTGCGTCCTTTTTCCGCAGAGGTTCGTAGTAGGCCTGGTAGAGCGCGCCTTCACCACTGACGTTGGACGACACAACAGCCGCTGCCGTGCCTGACGAAGTCCGCTCGAGGATGGCCTTAAACACGCGCTCCAACGATTCTTCCAGCTGGTTCGGGTTGGTGGCGTAATAGTAGTTGTCCGGAATACCGTCCGAGCCGGTGCCACCGGTGGCGTTGATCTTACTGTCCCATTCCTCGACCAGGTTGGGGGTCTTGCTGCCGTCGATATCGGTGAAACCACCCCATTTGGCGGCATACCAGAGCGGATCTTTGAGCAGGTTGGCGTCGGATGTGCCCAAAGTGTAGACTTTCCTGGAAGGTACCGAAACAGAAGCATCGCAGGCCGTATGCGCGCCAGCATTAACCGTACAACTGCAGCCTTTTCTGCAGTCCGGGGCCACGGCCTCTTTGTACTTATAACCGTTCACCCCAGAATGAGCATGAAAGCCATCGACAGTGGTGCCGCCAAGAACATAACCAAAGGCCATAGCATCACCGGTGGACTGGGCATGCACCTGGGTGGTGATGGTGAGCTTACCGGCAGTCTTATCCAACTCGTAATCCAGGGTTCCCCACATGTCCTGATCAAAGTCACCACCCTGTTCACTGTCTTCCCAGTTGATGTAAAACTGTCCACTCGCTTTTTTCCCTGCACCGTCTATCGTTTGTGAAACGATCTGAAAATCAACCAGACCACAGTTGCCATTCGGATTCAGCGTGGTGTTGCGGCAGGCCGGAAGAATCGTGACCAGTGCTTTGCTCGTGGCATCCTCAGGGTCCGGGATCTCGATCACCGGAGCGCCTGAGGCCAGGGCCACCGAGTAGGTATCCACTACTTGGTCACCCTCGAGTTTGCGCGAGTTGTGCTTGGCCGGCCGCATATCCTGGGTGTGGGCATAATAGGCCAGGCCGGCAATGCGATAGGAACCGGAGAGTCGGGGTGCCTCGGGACAGAGACCGCTGGCCAGACCCAAGTAGGGAACGGTTTTGGGGGTGCAGAGCTGATCGTCCCCCGTGCCCCCGAGCTTGATACCGCCGACATAGTAGCTCTTTCCATGGATCCCTTCACCAGCACCGACCGTATTGGTCATGGCCGTCGAGTTCTTCGCCCCGGGAAGGACGGCGGCGTCCCACAACTTTTGCGGTCCGTAGGCGCTACTGTCCAACTGGTCGTGATCGTAAGAAATGACGCTGGCATTAAGATTGATGACGCTCAATTGGGCGCAATAATCCCCTGCCTTCAGCGGATCGTCGAAGCCCTGCGGCTTGGGCAGGCCGGGGATGACGTTGGCGACGGTAGAGCGGTAGTCGCCGATAACCCCACCACCCGCCAGATAGTTGATTGACTGATAATAGATCTCGGCAAAGGGGTTGCCCCAGTTCCGGCAACGGTTATCGGCGGTGACATCGTTGAAGGCGGACAGCCCCCAGGAGCAGTTGTCCAAACTGTTGTACGTCCCATCTCGACCGTCATACCCGACAATACGGTACAGGCTCCAGGCATTGATCATCCCCTCGCCGAGGTCTTTGACACTGTCGTTCGAGGCGAACTTGGCCACTTTGGGAAAGGTACCGTCAGTGGTGACGTTGACCTCGTCGGTCAGGGCGCCGGCATTGCGAATCAAATCACCACCCTTGGCGTGCTTCTGATAGGAGCCGGCCACCATGCCAAAATGCATGCGGTCGTCATCGCCATAGGCCTGCAGCAGACCGATGGGCTTGTAGTTGTCATCAGCCGTGCCGGCCAGCCCGTCCGGGCCCGGGTAGAGCTTACACTTTTCCTTGGTGCTGCCGGCAATGGCGGCCACCTCGGTGCTGTCAATCAGGTTCGGCACGCAGGCCTGCACCCGGGCAATGTAGTTGCCCAGCCCCATGCGGTTGCTCCAGGCAGGACTGTTCGCATAAGCGGGGATGAGCGATTGGGTCGGATCATTGCCGTTGCTGGCGCTGTGGTTATCGATGGGCGCGCCACTGGCCCAGGTGACCTGCCAGCGCTCGTTGCTGGCCCAGAGACTGTAATTCTCCCGTACCGCCTTGATCAGTGGCGGTTCGGTGTACTTTTCCGAGCCCTCATCACTTTTATAGTTGGCGACGTTCACGTCTGTGGTGTTGCCGAAGGTGACGCCCAAACGTTTCCGGTTCACTGGCGTGCCATCCCAATCACTGTCCTGATAATCTTCGGCGGGGTCATAGTTCTTTCGATCCCTGCGGTATCTGGGATCATGGACGCTCACGTCCTTGCAGGCTTCATATCCTATATTACCGACCTGCTGATGCATCGCGCAGTCAAAGTTGTACGGGTCGGTGAGACTGGCACAGTCTTTATGAGGCTTAGAGATTTTGCAGTTATAGTATTTCGGATCATCGTCCGGATCCTTGCAGAGTGGGTTGACCACGCCAGGGGCAATGTAGGCGGTGCCCTCGTCGCAGTAGTAATCCAGACTCCCCACGGCCGGAGCCACGCCACCCGTGGCTGGATTGAAGGGGGTCAGCTTGGGCAGATCCTCGCCGGCATAATGTTTGGCCCAGCTGTGCGCATCGTGAGGCAAATAAGAGCGCTCGAGCACGGTCTCGGTGGCGGTGTCGATGCGGCGGTGCCCGCCAAAGAGGATCTTACGGATGGAATCGATCCGTGACATGGCCACCCAGTTGAGAAAATTACCGCTCCACTCGCCTTTACTGGCATCGTTATCCACACCAGTGGCGGCATTGAAGCAGTACTTGTCGGTGGTGAAGGATTTGGGTTCAAAACGGTTGTTGCTGTAAGCATAACACTTGTAGCTATCGAAATAGCCGTAATAGTTGTGCGAGTGCTGGTAGGTCGTTTCCAGGGTACCGTCGCCATCCAGGTCGGCGTAATCGCTGAAGGCCTTGAAATAGAGTTGATGATCCTGGGAGGCATTGATCATCACCACCGGCTTCACCCCCTGCTCGACAATGTTGATCGGCATGGAGCTGAATTGGCCGGCATTGTGATCCTGGCTGGCCAAAACAGAACCAGCCGAGAATGAACACAAAAGCACTAGCCCTGTCAGGACAGATCGGACCACTTTGCTTTGCAATGCACCGATAAAAATCTGCATATTCTGCTCCTTGTTCAATACTTGCAGTCTGAGACCGCTGCGCTGGTAATAGGAAAGTTGTCAAGCCGCCACTGAGTTGCCAAGGTGGTCTGGCTGTTGACTACTCCGTGGTGCTGGGAAAGGATGGTGTAACTCCGGTGGGTACCGCTGGTCGCGCCCACACCCAACCCCTCATAACCGGATACCATCTGCAGACCGCTACCCGGGTTCAAGCCAACCGTGTGGGTGGTGAGGAAATTGGTGCGCGGGCTGTCATCCGGAGTAGCGGCATTGAACCCCTCCGGAAAAAAGACAAACTCCCGGTTGGTGTCGGTTACCGTCGCGTCGGCCGGGTTGTTGTCGGCAAAGGCTTGGTCGAACACCACGATGCGACTCAAGAGCGGATTTGCCAGGCCAGTATGGGTGAAACCGTTCTTCACCTGGGAACAGATGGTATTCTCGAACACCAGCCGCTCGGCCAACTCGGTTCCACCATCGGCCTGGTAAAAAGTCTGCTTGTGTACCTTGTCATTGCCGGCAATACGCAATTCGGTTGTGGTGTTATTGGTGGCCATGATGCCCAAAAGGGTCAGCACCAGCAGGATCAGCAGCACCGTCACCAGAGCGAACCCCTGTTGCTGTTTGACGATGAAAGTCGGTACGATCACGTCGGGCTCCTAAATGTTACCGTTCTTGATATATTGGATGTTGACCGTGTTGTTCATCCGTCGGGCGTTGTCACGGACAAGCACCTGGATCGTTTTTGTATTGGGCAGGGGCACGCCCACGGCAACATTATAAAAAACGGTATAGAGCCCATCCGCGGTGGTGTGCGAATAATCAGCGTCTGAATCGACATTTTCCAGGCCAAAATTGCCACCGCCCTGCTCATCGATACCGTTCTTGTCCGGATCCTGATTCGTGCCATCGCCGTTGGTGTCCACCAATCGTTTTTTATCAGCAAAGGCCCGGCTGATCAGGTCTTCCACCTGTGCTGAGGAGATGTTTGTGGCCGTGCTGATACTGTTGGCCAACGAGTTGCCACGGATACCCACCACCTGCATGGTGTACAGAGCAAAGACGCCGATGGTCAGCACCACCATGGCGATAAGTGCCTCGATGAGAGTGAAACCGGCCTCATCCAGCTCAATTATCTCCTGAAATTTATTCATAATAATCCCATGTTTCGCAATTGGACCGTGGTTGTGTGCAATCGCCGCCGGAAGTGGTCGTTGACGTTACGAACCGCTCCGGAAGCCATGGTGTAGGTACCGCTAGAGGAATACCGCGGATCCGGGGCGCCAGCCCGGACCAGGACCGAGATGGTAACCGCTCGAATTTCATTCAGCCTGGTTGAATCGGGAGTCAAAGTGGGGGTTAACTCATCGCCGACCAGGTAAAGGAATTCGATCATTTCAACATTCTCTGCAACCGGCATAAAGCCAGCCCCGGTGTTCCGGCCAAGCGGGGCTACCCCGACATCAACGACTCCGTCATGGTCTGCATCAAAGAGGTTGGCAATACCGTAGGTGACGTTTTCATTCGGATCAGTGGTGTTGCCATTACCGGAGACAGTGCCCGGTCCATTGTCGTTCATATCCCTGGTAAACTGCAGTCTTCCCCGGGTTGCCATAACAATGCCCGCGCCGGATGACCCGCGCGGATCAAAGCCGGCCATACGGACCTCGGCAGACAGCATCTCCAAAGCAGCTCGGGCATTCTGTTGCATCTCCACCACCTGAGCCTGAGCGGTCTGGCTGCGCTGCTGAGACAGGTAGGCAGAATACAGCGCGGCAATAAGAATGGATGAAACAACAAGCGCCAGCATCAGTTCCACTAAAGTGAAGCCATCATCTTTTCCGGATATAGAGTTTTGCCCTGCTAGCACTGGGAGGTAGTTGTCGAGATTTCTTCTCATATTCATCGTTATTTTATCCTCACGCCACCGGCTATGGTCAGGGTCAGGGTGGCGCTTCGACCACGATCGTTATTGATGGTCGCACCACCAATGTTACTGGCTATAGGCAGGCCGGTGGGCAGAAAACCCGTGCCGGTGCCGGCAAAGGTCTCCTTGCACAGGGCGGTATTACGCGGCATGGTCTGTTGCACCAGCGTAGCCTCACCCGCATCTTGCGTGTTGTTCTTCGCATTCGCTGCCGTCCCCCCGCCGTCATCGACAAAAACAGTGTAGCCACCTCCCGGTTCGGGCACCGCACTGGGCAGGCCCGGGCAGGTCACCACATTGAACGCCACCACTACATTAGAGTTCCGCTTGATCGCCTCCATCTTGGCCATCTGCATATGCGCCAGGAACTCCTGGCCGGCCCCTCGAAAACGAATATTCGGCAGCCAGGAAATGATTGCCGGAACAGCGACGGCGGTCAAGATGCCAATGATGGCCACCACCATGATCAACTCGACCAGTGTGAACCCCTTGTTCAAACCCTTGTTGTGCTTCATCGAACCTCGCGCCCTGTGCTGATGCGCAGGCGTCGGCCGACCCTGGCCCACCCGTGCGTTTTTCCCTTGTTAAGCAAGAGTCGTTCCCAAAAACATCGGCCGTGACCAAAATTGACCCGGCCGACAAACCGCTACACCACACGGGTCGCGCCCTACCCTGCCCGCAATGCCTCTGCCCGGCCATCCCCCAACTCGCAACTTAGTTGACAACTCTTCGGCCAATTATAAAAAAAGTTAACAGTCATATTCCTTCAACTTGCCCAAAAGCGCCGGGTAGCTCAGCTCCAGCAGCTGCGCCGCCTTGGTCTTGTTGCCGCCGGTGTGCTCCATGGCCCGCTGGATGAGGCGCCGCTCCATGATCACCTTGGCTTGTTTGAGCGAGTAGGTGCCGAGCAGGTCGTCGAGCCGCCGGTGCTCACGGCGCGCACCGAACTGTTCGGGTAAATTTTCGGGCAGGATGATCCGCTTGTCAGTGAGGATGTAGGCCCGCTCGAGCACATTCTCCAGTTCGCGCACATTGCCCGGCCAGTGGTACCGCATGAGCAGGTCCATGGCTGCCGGGGCCACGCCCTGCACCTCCAGGCCGTGGCGGGCCGTAAACCGGTCGAGAAAGAAGCGGCAGAGAAGGGGGATGTCCTCGCAGTGGTCGCGCAGCGGCGGCACATGCACATTGACCACGTTCAGCCGGTAAAAGAGATCCTCGCGGAACCCGCCGTCCGCAATCCGCGCCCCCAGGTCGCGGTTGGTGGCGGCCAGCACCCGCACCTGCACGGACTGGCTCTTGACCGCGCCCAGCTGCCGCACCTCCTGCTCCTGCAGCACGCGCAGCAGCTTCACCTGCATAGCAACAGGCAAATCACCGATCTCGTCGAGAAAGAGTGTGCCCTGGTCCGCCTCCTCAAACAGCCCCCGCTTGTCCCGGTCCGCGCCGGTAAAGGCCCCGCGGACAAAGCCAAAGAACTCGCTCTCCAAGAGGTTCTCCGGAATGGACCCGCAGTTCACTGCCACAAACGGCGCGGCCTCGCCCTTGCCCAACCGGTGAATGGCGCGCGCCACCAGCTCCTTGCCGGTGCCTGACTCGCCGGTGATGAGCACCGTGGCCGCATACGGCGCCACCTTTTCGGCCAAGCGGAACACCTCCTGCATGGTCCGGCTGCGACCAACCATGCCGCCAAAATCGCGCTGACCGTCAAGGGCGTCCAGGCGGCGGCGCAACTGCCGGTTCTCGTCGCGCAACCGTTCGCGCTCCTCGGCCTTGCGCAGCACCAGCAGGATCTCGTCGAGCTTGAACGGCTTGGAGATATAATCGTAGGCCCCCTGCCGGACCGTCTCGATCGCCTGGTCCACGGTGCCGTAGGCAGACATCATGATCACCGTCCCACCGAGCCCGGCCGCGCGCAGCCCGGCGAGAAAGGCCAGGCCATCCATGACCGGCATCTTCAGGTCGCAGAGGATGAAGTCAAAGCAATGCTCCCTGGCCAGGCGCAACCCCTCGGCGCCGTGCGCCGCAGTGGTCACCGTGTAGCCGCTCTTGCCGAGCAGGGCAATGAGCATGTGGCGCATGTTGGCCTCGTCGTCAATGACCAGGATAGTCTGCATCTGGGTCACGCTCCGGGTTCAGGTGGATGGGCGGGTTCAATCGGGTCAGCCGGGTCGCTCAGCTCCAGCAGCAGGTGCACGGTGGTGCCTGTGCCGGGTTCGCTCTCCAGACGGATGGCGCCGCCCATGGACTCAATGAGCATCAGCGACACCCACAGCCCCAGGCCGGTGCCCGCGCCCGGCGCCTTGGTGGTGAAAAAGGGGTCGAACACGGACTCGCGCAGCGCCTCCGGGATGCCGGCGCCGTTGTCCATGAGGCTCAGCCGCAGCCGTGCAGGACGATCCGCTTGCACCTCACACTCCATGGCCGTGGCCAGGGTGATCACACCCTCGTCCGCTGGCCGGCAGCTGCGGATGGCGTCCACGCTGTTGAGCAGGCCGTTGAGCACCACTTGGCGCAGCTGCTCGCGATCGGCCTGCACCAGGCTGTGCGTTGCAAAGAGATCGAGCACCACGCGGATACCGGCAAAGAGCGGCTGGCCAGCGAGCGACTCGGCCATTTCGGCAAGCAAGGCGTGCACGTCAAACCGCTCCGGCCGCCCTCGGCCCGCGCGGGCATGGTCGAGCAACTGGCGGATCAGGCGGTCCACCCGGCCCAGTTCGGCCAGCCCCTTGGTTGCGTAGTCGGCGCGTTCGGCCGCACCGACGCCATTCATGGCGAGCAGCTGCACATAGCCCTGGACCACGCCCAGCGGGTTGCCGATCTCGTGTGCCAGGCCTGCGGCCAGTCGACCCACTGAGGCGAGTTTTTCAGCGCGGACCATCTCCGCCTGGTTGGCGAGCAACTGTTGGTTTTTCTCGGCCAGTTCGTGCACTGCCGCGGCCAGGCGTGCGCGGTCCGCCTCAATGCGCTGCACCATGGCCTGGATGGACCCGGCCAGCCGGCCCAGCGCATTGCTCGGGGCTATTGGCCAGACCGTGTCCAGCCCTTCGCCGCGGTAGTTCTCGGCTGCCTCGACCAGGCGGTCAATGGGCCGCACATGCGAGCGATACAGACGGAAAAAGGCCAGCTTGGCCAACACCAGCGCATTGACCAGCAGGTAGACAAGGATGACCCGCTCCTTGCTCCACACCGGCTGCAGCACAGAGGCAAGCGGCACGGCCGCGCCAAGGGCCGCGGGCTGCGCATCGTTTGTGGTGATGGCCACGGCCACGGCCAGATAGTGGGGCGCGAGCAGGCTGGTGGGGGTAAGGGGCGCGGGTTGGATTTGGTATGTGCCGGATCGGGCCGCGGCCTCGACCAGGGGACGCAGGGTCTGCGCGCAGGCGGGGTCACCGGTACCTGAGTGCAGGGTGTTGGCGTGGAGCAGACAACTGCCCGGTTGCTCGCTGAGCCATTGGTGCAGTCCGGCGGGCAGGCCGGTCGCCGCCCGCGGGGACGCGGTTCCGCTGGCCGCCAGCAGCCGGTGCAGATGGCCTGCCTCACGCACCTGCACCTCGCTGATCCAGAACAGCAGAACCACCAGATTGGCCAGCAGGGTGGCCGCTGCACTGAGCAGCAGCAGGCTCAGCCCGAGGACCAGGGTGCTGCGTCGCATGACCGATCGCGCCTCCCCTTAGCCGGTAATCGGTCTATAGAAAGGAGACAGAGAACCGCGCGGCGCAGCAGACCGGAAGGTGCTACCTGAGCGCACGGCACGGCCCGCCGGACAGGCGGCCAAAAGATGAGATGGGGACAATTTTATGCGGTGCATACTCCTCTTCTATACCGGCATACCCCGCCAATCAAAGAAATTTACTCAATCGCTGGGGAAGAGTTTCCCCTCCATTGCACCGCTGACCGCATGGTCGCCAAGGGTGCGGCCTCCCTTGTCGCATGGGTGACAATATTTGTCACCGGAGTGAAGCTGATGGAACGCCAGAATGCGCTGGGGGTGATCACAGGGCTGGTATTAGATGAGAACCCTTGCAGGAGTGCGCCTGCGCGCGATCTCGTTACCAGGCCCTGCACGGCCTGGAGTAAGCGGGCCGGTCGGTGATGTTCCGAGTGGCTGAGAGGGGATAGGGTGGCCAGTGGGGATTATTGCCGGGTCCCGTAATGCAGACTGATAAACTAAAAAAATACACAAAAACAAATCGATAGACAAAAAAACTCCACCTACCGGCTCGCCGCCAACTGACAAAATTTGTCACCAAAAAGAGAACCCTTCCCATAAATTGTCAATACTGGGCAACATTCGTGGGACCTGAACAAGGCTGCATCGTCCCTTGATACGATAATATCATACAAAACAATAACTTAAAAATAATTCAGCAGACTGGCACGGCACCTGCTTAAGGGGAGCAAACAGAACATCGCGGCTCGGGCACAGTGCCTGCCCGCTAATCACAACACCCTTTGGGAGGGACGTATGTTACGAGCATTCAACAGACAACTGAAAAGGAAGAATGGTCAGAAAGGGTTCACCCTGATCGAGCTGATGATCGTCGTGGCCATCATTGGTATTCTGGCAGCCATTGCCATTCCGCAGTTCGCGGCCTACCGGGTGCGTGCGCAGAACAAGGCTTCAACAAGCGATGTGCGCAACATATCAACCGACCTGCATGGATATTATGCTGATTATCAGAGATATCCTGAGAAGTAATTACAATTACACAATAGTGTTTTTGAAAAAACTAACCATCGCCTACTGAAGGAGAAAATTATCATGAAGAAAAAATATTCACTTTTGGCAGTATTCAGCCTTGTCGCCTCCGTGGCGCTCATCAACCCGCAGATGACTTTTGCTGCAGCCGATGCTCTCGATAGCAGTGGTGGCGCAAAAATTGAACTTGGTGGTGAAGAAGGCGATGCTGGCTACTTTTCGTACCAACCCTCCCCCCAAGTAGAAGTAGCTGGAAGCACGAGCGGTGAGGCCTTTATTGTAGCTGCGGCGCACACAGGTGCGTTTAATAAAGCAAACGGAACAGCCTATGCCATGAGTTCTGCCGCCAGTGGCCTCTATTCCCAAAACCTTAAAGGAGAAACAGGCATTCCTGCCGTTGAAATTGACGACGTTGAAGATAAGAAGGGCCAACTCAATGGAACTGGTTACTTGCTCGAAGGGAAGACAGCTGCCACCACCACCACCCCCTGAATGAGTGTAGGATTCCCGCCCACCATAATCTCCAAAAATTGGTAGCCCCTTGCCGTTTATCGAGTGCACTGAAGTCACCAAGACCTTTCGTCAAGGTTTCTGGCAAAAGAAGAGCAAACCAGCCCTGCAAGACCTCTCCTTCGCCGTCAGGCGGGGAGAGGTCTTTGGCATTGTTGGGCCCAACGGCGCGGGCAAGTCAACCACCATCAAGATCCTCATGGGCTTTGTCCGGCCGGACAGCGGCCAGGTGGTGGTGGACGGCCGGGACGCCACGGACCCGCGCAGTCACCAACAAGTCGGCTACCTGCCGGAAAACCCCTCCCTGTACAAGAACCTGTGCGTGGTCGACCACCTGCGCTTCGCGGCGCGCTTGGCTGGGCTTTCCGCTACCAAGACGCGCGAGCGCACGGAGCGGGTGCTGGCCGCGGTGGACCTGTCTGGGTCGGCCCGGCTGCCCATCCGCCGTTTTTCCAAGGGCATGACCCAGCGGGCCGCGCTCGCCTATGCCCTGTTGCTGGAGCCGCAGATCCTCATCCTCGACGAACCCATGAGCGGCCTGGACCCGCTCGGCCGACAACTGGTGGTGGACCTGATCCGCGACTACCACGCTCGCGGCAACACCATCCTGTTCTGCTCGCACGTGCTCTCCGATGTGGAACGCATCTGCACCCGCATCGGCATCATGCACCAGGGGCGGCTGGCCACCATCACCACGCCCGAGGAGTTGCGCGCGCTGCCACTCGAACCGGGCCAGAGCAAAACCCCGCTGGAGACCCTGTTCCTGCGCACCGTGGGTGGAGGGCAGCCATGAACAGTACCCTGCAGGTGGCCCTACTCTGCTTCAAGGAGGGGCTGCGCCACCGCATCCTGTACGGCATCTTTGTCTGCGCGGCCCTGCTCATGCTCTTTTCGCTGTTGATCAGCGGGTTGTTCATGCGCGACATTCTCAAGATCATCCTTGATATCTGTTTGGCAGCCACCACCCTGGGCGGGCTGCTCGTGCCCTTTTTCTTGGCAGTGAACGTGCTCGCCGGCGACATCGACCAAAAGACCTTTGCCACCATCCTGGCCCGGCCAG